>CAJMSO010000001.1 GCA_905216075.1 uncultured bacterium
GCGGCGAGGGCTGAAGCCCCGCCGCCGATTACCAGGACGTCATAGAAGGCGCTCGCGTTCACTTAGGCCTCGTCGGTCTCGTGCGGGGTAATAGCCTCGACGGCAGAGACTGCCTTGGGCAACATGCCATCGGGCAGCGCGGTCTCAACCTCGCCCTTGTCGCAAGCCTCGGCGAGTGCCGGATTGATGGGAAGCTGCCCTAGAATCTCGAGGTTGTAACGCTCGGCGACCTCGGGGAGCTTGCTCTTGCCAAAGACTTCGATCTTCTTGCCGCAATCGGGGCACTCGATATAGCTCATGTTTTCGACGATTCCCAGAATGGGCACGTTCATCTTCTCGGCCATGTTGACCGCCTTGGCGACGATCATCGAGACCAGATCCTGCGGGCTCGTGACGATGACGATGCCATCGACGGGCAGCGACTGGAAGACAGTGAGGGCGACGTCGCCCGTTCCCGGAGGCATGTCGACCAGCAGGTAGTCGATGGGGCCCCATGAGGTTTCGCTCCAGAACTGCCTGATGGCACCCGCGATAACCGGGCCGCGCCAGAGCACGGGGTCGGTTTCGTTTTGGAGCAGCAGGTTAGAGCTCATAACCTTGACGCCGTGCTCGGAGATTTCGGGCAGCATAAGATTGCCGAGGGCATGGACGTGACGTCCGCTCATGCCGAACATCTTAGGGATAGAGGGGCCGGTAATATCGGCATCGAGGACGCCGACCTTGTGACCGTGGCGGGAAAGCTCCGTGGCGATGGCGCCGGTGACGAATGACTTGCCGACGCCGCCCTTACCGGAAAGCACGGCGATAACGCGCTTGACCTCGGACAGCGTATTCTCCTCAAATTGCGACGGCGACGTTTGCCCGCCGGCTGCCTGTGCGTGCTCGCAACCCATGTTTGACTCCTTTGTATATGTTGGGGCCGGAGCCCCGCGGTGTGACACGAGCGTCATTGTACCCTCGTTTGCGAGCGGGAGTCATTTGCGATGCATTTGGGCCGAGCGTGCTTGCAATACGATGGGCCCAAGCGAATGGGCGGGCTTACTGAACTTTGCTGGCGAACTCGAGGTATTGCATGCGCTGCAGCTTGTCGATCGTCGAGGTGTATGGGCTGTCTTCAGATTCCAAGTTGTAGCGCAGCCCGTCGGCACCGAGATAGCCGGCGACATTGATGGTGGGCACATCTGACCTTGTTGCAAGCAGGGCCTTTTGATAGTCGGTGAGCGGGGCGCCGATCTTATTAAGGGTAATGGCTGCAATCTCGTTTGCCCCGACGGTGTCGTAGACGTTGAGCTCGGTATTGCCGGCGATTTCATAGTTAGCCCAGACGAAATAGGTTGACTGATAGACACGGAAAGCGTGGCTTGCCGTATCTTCCTGAGGGTACAGCTCGTCGTTGAGAGTCGTTGCGGCGCTCGGCTGATGGTCGCCAAAAAAGACAAGAACAACCGGTCTGCCGATATTGCGGAGCTCGTTGATAAAGTACTCGAGGTCCCGGTCGGATGCGTTGATGCAGGTGAGATAGGTGTTGAGCGCGCTATTGGCGCCCTCGCTGGCTCCCTCGACCCAATAGTTTGTCAGCTCTTCGGCGGGAACGGTGCCATAGTCGTAGCCGCCGTGATTTTGCATCGTGACGTCAAAGATGAACTGCGGCGCTTCGTCGGTTCTAAGCAGGTCGAGTATCTTGTCGTAGGTGGCGTAGTCGCATACGCCGGCATGGTAACAGGGCGCACCTTCGAAATCGCCGATTGAAAGAAAGTCTCCAAAGCCCAGCTGCTGATAGATCTTATCTCGATGGTAGTTGACGGGGTTTTGCGGGTGCATAGCGGTAGCGGTATACCCAAGCTCTTTAAGGTCCTTTGCCAGGCTGTTGACGCCATTCATCTGATACAGCTGATAGGGGATCTTGCCTAATCCGACAAAGGCCGTTGTCGCTCCGGTCAAAAATTCGAATTCGGAGTTTGCCGTTCCGCCACCGGTGACCGAAGCGAGCATGGTGCCGCGAACAAGTGTGTCGGGAAGCGAGTTGTAGAATGCGGGGCCGGTGTACCCGGCCGCCTGGAGCTGCTCAAAGCACGAAAGGTCGCTAAAACTCTCGTTCATGACGGCAACAATCGTCGGCTTGATTTCATTGAACTGGGCAACGGCAGCCGCGCGCTGCTCGCTCGAGCCATACGTGCTGTCGTAGGCGGCGGCGAGCTCCTGCTCGATGCTCTGCGCCTCATCGGGCGTATAGCCTTCGGGCTTCTCAATGGGCAACTCGTTGGCCATTTCGGTGAACGAAGTGATAAAACCCTGAGACGTATATGTGGTGATGGGCTGCCAACGGTCAAATCCAAAATCCAGCGCCTGCTCCAAGTCGATGCTGGAAAAGCCCGAGAGCTCCACAACGGTCACTAGCAGAAAAGCGCAGAGGTTAGCGGCGATTGCGGGGAAGACATGGGTGGGCGTACGGAGCTTTCGCGGTCGGATAAGCGAAAGAAGCCCCAGGGAAATCTCCAGCAGGGCGAGAGAGGTTACGATTCCGGCGGTAAAGGTAAACTCGTATCCCTCGCTCACTTCCATTGCGGTGCCGAGGGCCAAGATATCGCTTGGCAGGATGGCTTCGCCTTTAAACGTTATGACGAAGTGCTCGGCAATGCCAAGGATGCAACAGGCGACGGGCACGAGGGCCATGACGCCTCCATGACGCTGTCCCAGCAAATAAAGGGAGAGCAGAACCGTCGCGAGCAGCCCGACGGAAAACCCGAATGAGTTGGCGGGAATGCGATAGAACGTTTCGTTACAGGCAATTTCGAGTGAAACGAACGAGAGCGCTGAAACAGCGGCGATGACAAGGATGTCACGGCAAATACAGGCAACCGTTCCCGTCGCAAGATCGGTTTGGTCGATATGTCCCGAAACCAAGGGCTCGACAAGAAGTATGACGGCGGCAGCACCGAGCGCCGAATAAGAAAGGACCCATAGGGAATTGTCCTCATTTACGAGCAATTGATTCGTAATCCATGCAGCTACCATGCCGAGCGGGATGAGGAGCGTCGCGCACCAAAAGACGCGGGCAATGGGCGGCTTTTCATTGTGTTTGATTGAAAAATACACGCGCACGACGACGGTGGCCACGATAAGGACGGCGATGAATATGGGCAGATTGGCCATGTCGCTCGAAGTGATTTCAAGGGGGATATCTTCGGTCATGGACGTTCCTCTGTTACAGCAAATTAAGTTCAGTAGTAGATTACTGTAACCTTTCCACGGCATTTCGAGAAACAAAGCATCCGATACGCAAAGCTAAAGGTCTGCGAATCTTGTATTACGAACATCTGTGCGCGTCGAGTGCGCTAAACTCATCGACAGTATGATTCGATGCAATAGGAGGCAAGGAGCTTCCATGTCTGATTCTTCTATCGTTATTCGCGGCGCTCGTGAGCACAACCTCCGTGATATCGATGTTTCCATTCCGCGTGACCAACTCGTGGTCATTACCGGTCTTTCTGGCTCGGGCAAGAGTTCGCTGGCATTTGACACTATCTATGCCGAGGGCCAGCGTCGATACGTCGAGAGCCTTTCGAGCTATGCGCGCCAGTTCTTGGGCCAGATGGACAAACCCGACTTGGATTCAATCGACGGCCTTTCGCCGGCGGTGTCGATCGACCAAAAGACGACGTCTAAAAACCCTCGCTCGACGGTTGGCACCGTAACCGAGATTTATGACTATCTGCGCCTGCTGTTCGCCCGTGTGGGCACCCCGCACTGTCCCGAATGCGGCCGCGTCATTGAGCGTCAGACGACCGACCAGGTTGCCGACAAGGTCTTGGCGGCGGGGGAGGGCCGCCGCGCGTTTGTGCTGGCACCGGTGGTGCGCGGGCGAAAAGGCGAGTACACCAAACTGTTTGAGGACCTTCGCGCCGAGGGCTTTAGCCGCGTGCGTGTCGACGGTGAAGTGCGCTCGCTCGACGATCCGATCGATCTGGACAAGAAGTTCAAGCACGATATCGAGGTCGTAGTCGATCGCATCGTGATCCGTGAGAACTCTCTGGGCCGTATCGCCGAGTCTGTTGAGCAGGCGACCGCGCTGGCTCACGGCAATGTAAACGTGTACATGCTGCCCGATCGTGATGCTCCCGAGGGGACCGAGGGCGAGCTGCTGGAGTATTCGTTGGCCTTGGCGTGCCCGGAGCATGGTCACTCCATTGACGATCTTCAGCCGCGTGATTTTTCGTTCAACGCTCCCTATGGCGCATGTCCTGAGTGCGACGGCCTGGGCTTTAAGAAAACCGTTGATGCCGAGGCGTTGATCGAGGACCCCTCGAAGTCCATTGCTGACGGAGTCTTTGGTAGCCTGTTTGGCAACTCGAACTACTATCCGCAGATTTTTGCTGCGGTCTGCAAACACTTTAAGGTGAGCACCGATACGCCGTGGGAGGACTTGCCCCCTCGCGTGCGTCGTGCATTCTTGGATGGCCTGGGCGATACGAAGATCTCGGTCGACTACCAAAAGCTCGACGGACGTCGCAGCCAGTGGGATACCAAGTTTTCGGGCGTTCGCAACATCCTGTACGAACGCTATACCGAGACGACGAACGAGAACACCAAGGCGCGCCTGGAGAAGTACATTCGCGAGGAGCCGTGCTCGAGCTGCCACGGCGCTCGTTTGCGCCCTGAGATGCTCGCCGTCACCGTGGGCGGCAAGTCCATTTACGAGGTTTGTTGCCTGTCGTGCCGTGAATCGCTCGAGTTTTTTGAGGGCCTGGAACTCACCGAGCGCCAACAGTTTATCGGCGGCCGTATCGTCAAGGAAATCCTGGAGCGCTTGCGTTTTCTGGTCGATGTTGGACTCGACTATCTGACGCTCGATCGTGCCTCGGCGACGCTTTCCGGTGGCGAGGCGCAGCGTATTCGCCTGGCAACGCAGATCGGCGCGGGTCTCATGGGCGTGCTCTATATTCTGGACGAGCCCTCGATCGGTCTTCATCAGCGTGACAACGAGCGCTTGATCAAGACGCTCGAGCGCCTGCGCGATATCGGCAATACCGTTATCGTCGTCGAACACGACGAGGATACAATCCGTGCCGCCGATTACGTGATCGACATGGGGCCCGGCGCCGGCGTCAACGGCGGACACGTAGTCGCGGCGGGACCCCCTGCCGATATCATGGCGTGTCCTGAGTCGATGACGGGCGCTTATCTGACCGGCAAACGAATGATCCGGGTGCCTGATGAACGGCGCAAGCCCGGTCGCGGCTGCCTTAAAATTACGGGCGCTCGAGCCAACAACCTCAAAAACGTTACTGCCAAAATCGAGTTTGGTACGCTTACGGTTGTTACCGGCGTGTCGGGATCGGGCAAGAGCTCCCTGGTTACCGATACCATTGCGCCTGCCCTTACGAATGCCATTCACCGTTCGACGCGCCCTGTGGGTCCATATAAGAAAATCGAGGGCATCGAGTGTATCGATAAGGTTATCGATATCGACCAGTCGCCGATTGGCCGCACGCCGCGTTCCAACCCTGCTACCTATATCGGCCTGTGGGATGATCTTCGCGCGCTGTTTGCGAGTACGCCGGAGTCGAAGGCGCGCGGCTACTCGCCGGGTCGTTTCTCCTTTAATGTGAGTGGCGGGCGCTGTGAGGCGTGCAAGGGCGACGGGCAGATCAAGATCGAGATGCACTTCCTTCCTGATATCTACGTTCCCTGCGAAGTTTGCGGCGGTAAACGCTACAACCGCGAGACACTCGAGGTCACCTACCGTGGCAAGACCATCTCGGACGTGCTCGACATGAGCGTCACCGAGGCGCTGGCCTTCTTTGGGAATATCCCGCAGATTAAGCGCAAGCTCCAGACGCTGTACGATGTAGGCTTGGGCTACGTGAGCCTGGGCCAGCCCGCCACGACGCTTTCGGGCGGCGAGGCGCAGCGTGTGAAACTCGCCAAGGAGCTTCATCGACGCCAGACGGGCAAGACGTTCTATATTTTGGACGAGCCGACGACCGGCCTTCATTTTGAGGACGTCCGCCAGCTGCTCGATGTGCTGCAGCGCTTGGTCGATGCGGGCAACACGGTGCTGGTGATTGAACACAACCTTGATGTCATCAAGGTTGCCGACCGCCTGATCGATATGGGTCCCGAGGGCGGTAACGGCGGCGGAACCGTCGTGGTTTCGGGCACACCGGAGCAGGTTGCGGACTGTCCGCAGAGTTATACGGGCAAGTTTTTGGCGCCGTTGCTCAGGCGTGACCGGGAGCGTCAGGCTCAACTTGATGCTCAATAAATAGGCGATTCAGTTTATGGGCGCCATCGACTCCTTGTGATTCGATGGCGCTTGCTGTGCCGAAGTGACGTATGCAGCCGAATTGGACATATACTTAATCCTTGCGTCCGAATGCGAGGGAAAGGATATGTCATGGCAAAGGCTGTAAAGACGCCAAAAACCAATGCGATGCGCGAGCTGGAAAGCGCCGGCATTTCCTATGTTCTACATACGTACGAAGACGATGGTGATGAGTCGGTGGGCCTGGGTGTCGCGATTTCGGAGCAGCTTGGCGAGGAGCCCGGTCAAGGATTTAAGACTTTGGTCTGCGTGACACCGTCCAACGACTATGTCGTGTGCTGTATCCCTGTTGCCGACGAGCTCGATCTAAAGTCCGCCGCGCGTGCCGCGGGGGAGAAGTCCTTGGCCTTGATGCATGTGAAGGATTTGCTTGCGGCGACTGGCTACGTTCGCGGCGGCTGCAGCCCGGTCGGTATGAAAAAACGCTACCGGACGCTCATTGATGAGACATGTGTCCTTTGGGATACCATTTTTATTTCGGGAGGCAAGCGTGGTTATCAGCTCGAGCTTGCACCCGATGATTTAATTGCATTTTGCGGGGCGACGGTTGCCGCGATTACGAGAGAGGACTGAGCGATGGCGCAGGAAGAATTGAAGCGCGGAGCTCATTTTGCAAAAGAATCTGCGCCTCAGACACCCTCATCCGAAGCTTCTTCGTCGCGAGATGACACTGACGACATGGGCTCGTCGGACTACTCCACGGTTGGTCGTTCCGCCGGGCTTATGACCATCCTGACCATTGTGTCTCGCGTCACCGGTTTTATCCGCACGTGGGCAATGGCGGCCGCTATCGGCATGTCGCTACTTTCGTCCTCCTATCAGGTCGCCAACAACCTGCCCAATATGCTCTACGAACTCGTGATGGGCGGCATGCTCGTGACGGCGTTTTTGCCCGTGTACATGGGCGTGAGGCGTGAGCAGGGTCGCGAGGCCTCGAACGAGTACGTGGGCAACCTGCTCGGCATTCTGCTTTTGGTGCTGGGTGGCATTTCGTTGCTGGGGACCGTGTTCGCCCCGGGCTTTATCTGGACGCAATCGTTCCTTTCGGGTGACGGCGGCAGCATGGATACCGCTGCGTTCATGTTCCGTTTCTTTGCCATCCAGATTCTGTTTTATGGTTTGGGCTCGGTGTTCTCGGGCGTTCTCAACGCACACCGCGACTACTTCTGGTCGACGTTTGCCCCGGTCCTCAACAATGTGATCGTCATTGCGAGCTTTATGGGTTTTGCGCCCGTGTCCGCACAGTTTGGCGAACGTGCCGGCATCATCTTGATTGCGGCCGGTACGACCCTCGGTGTCTTTGTTCAGATGGCATGTCAGATTCCCGCGCTTAGCAAGCACGGCGTGCATCCCCATATCCATATCGACTTTAAGGACCCCGCGCTGCGCCAGACGATTGCGCTCGGTATCCCGACGCTGCTCGCCACGGTGTGCATGTTTGTCTCGACTTCTATCACCAACGCTGCCGCGCTGGTGGTCCAGCCCGAGACTGGTCCTTCCGTCATCGCCTATGCGCGCCTGTGGTACACGCTGCCCTACGCGCTGATTGCCGCCTCGCTTTCGACGGCGCTCTATACCGAGCTCTCTCACGACGCACAGGAGAAGGATTACGACAGCGTACGCACGGGCATTTCGCGTGGCGTCGCCCAGATGCTGTTCTTCCTGATTCCGTTCGCACTGTACCTGATTGTCTTCGCACGTCCGCTCAACATGATCTACTGTGCTGGCAAGTTCGATGAATCCGGAGTGGCGCTGGTGTCCGAGTACCTTGTCTACCTAGCGCTCTCGCTGCCGCTCTACGGCGTGGTCGTGTTGATGCAGAAGAGCTTCTCTGCCTTGCTCGACATGAAGCCCTATAGCCGCTATTGCCTGTATTCTGCCATCGGCCAGGCCGGCTCGGTTCTGCTGTTTGGCGTTGTGCTGGGCTTCGGTATGCCGGCAATCGCGCTTTCGTATGTTGTCGACTACGTGATCTTGGTCGGCTGTTCGCTGTGGTGGCTGCGTCGTCGCCTGCGTGGCCTTCAGGTCAAATCTATCCTGCATGGCGGTTTCTTTGGCCTTTTGCTCGGTGGTCTAGGTGCTGCCGCAGGCGCCGGCGTCATGTGGGTGCTTGAACACTTTGTCGGGGCACTTGGCGGCTCGATTCTGATTACTCTTGGCTACGTTTGCGTTGCGGGTGTCGTCTCGCTTGCTGTTACCTTTGGCCTTGCCGTCGTCCTTAAGATGCCTGAGGTCTCGGCGCTGCTTCGTCGCAAGTAGGTGCGTGTGGCCGGTCACGACAACATTCCAACGCTTGCCGAGCAGGTTTCGCGCGTTCCCACACAGCCCGGATGCTACCTTTGGAAGGATGCCAAGGGCGATGTCATCTACGTGGGCAAGGCAAAAAACTTGCGTTCCCGTATGCGCCAGTACGTGACACTGCAGGATGAGCGTCAAAAGATCCCGCTGATGATGCAGCTGGTGGCGAGCTTTGACTATATCGTGGTGGAGACCGAGCACGAGGCGTTGGTGCTCGAGCGCAATTTGATTGGTCAGTACCATCCGTACTTTAACGTCGACCTCAAGGATGACAAGAGCTACCCCTTTATCGCCATTACAAAGGGCGACCTGTATCCCGCTATCAAATATACGCGCGAGCGTCATAAGCCGGGAACGCGTTATTTTGGTCCCTATACCGATAGCCGTGCGGCACGTGAGACGATAGATACGCTGCGCAAGGTTATCCCCATCTGCTCCGCATCCTGTGCGGAGTGGCGTCGTTGTCGTCGTATCGTCGAGTCCCACAGGGGCGAGGAAGACATCGTCAATATGATTTGCGCGCAAAACGGGCGTCCCTGCTTTGACTACCATGTCGGGCGCGGCCCGGGTGCGTGTGTCGGCGCGATTTCTCCTACGGACTATGCCAAGAACGTCAAACGTGTCGAACGTTTTTTGTCGGGCCATCGCAAGGATGTCGTCGATGAGCTGACCTCCGAGATGACGGATGCCGCCGAGGCGCTCGACTTTGAGCGCGCGGCACGCGTCAAACGTCGTTTGGAGGTCATCAGGGGTCTGGACGACCGTCAGCAAGTCGTTTTTCCCTCCAGTGTCGATATCGATGTCATCGGTTTCTATCGCGAGGAGACCATCTCCGCCGCTTGCGTCTTTGTCGTGCGTGAGGGTCGAACGGTTCGAACCTGCGAGTTCATTCTTGACAAGGGTCTTGATGTTGACGAGGAAGAGCTCCAGTCGGGCTTTCTTAAGCGCTATTACGACGAGACGGCCGATATTCCAGCTGAGATAAACCTCTCTGTCGAGCTTGAGGATGCGGAGGCGCTGGGGGAGTGGCTTGCAGGCAAGCGCGAGCGTTCCTGCCATCTCCATAGGCCGCAGCGTGGCGAAAAGCACCGTTTGCTCGATATGGCATCCAAAAATGCGCGCCATGCCCTCATGCGCTACATGATGCGAACGGGGTACGCTGACGACCGCACCAATCAAGCGCTCCTGGAGCTCGAAAGCGCGCTGGCGCTGCCGGCGCCGCCGATGCGTATCGAGTGCTTCGATATCTCGACGCTGCATGGAACCTTTACCGTCGCCTCGATGGTGGTGTTTACCAACGGACGCGCCGACAAGAGCCAGTACCGTCGTTTTAAAATTCAGGCCGAATTGGACGAGGCAAACGACTTCGTGTCGATGTCCGAGGTTTTGGGACGACGCTATGCTCCCGAGCGCATGGCCGACGAGCGCTTTGGCTCGCGCCCCGATTTGCTCGTTGTCGATGGCGGTAAGCCGCAATTGACCGCTGCGATCAAGCAACTTGAGGCTCTTGGGCTCGATATACCAGTTTGTGGCTTGGCAAAGGCCGATGAGGAAGTTTTTGTGCCTTGGGACGAGACTCCCGTCGTGCTGCCGACCGGGTCTGCTTCGCTCTATCTAATTAAACAGGTGCGCGATGAATCGCACCGTTTTGCAATCACATTCCATCGTGAGTTGCGCGATAAAGCCATGACAGTTTCGGTACTCGATGACGTTCCAGGCGTGGGACCCACCAGAAAACGTGCCCTTATGCGCCATTTTGGTTCGATGAAGCGTTTGCGCGCGGCGAGCGAGCAAGAGATCGCGGAAGTTCGCGGCATACCTGCCGATGTTGCCAAGGCGGTCCACGAGGCGCTCGTTGCGTGGAATGCCGAGCGCGCCGAGGCGGCGGCTGGCCATTCCGATAGCTAAACACGAGCCTAAACTACTGATATACATGATTGCGTGATTTTCAACCATTTATTTCGCCATGATTGCATGCTGGTTTCGGGTTTTATTAACGCTAAAACGTTTGACTAGTCATGGTGAACAACCCTGCTATCCTGCGGGTTGACGAAGACTGATATCTCACCTCGTCGATACATACTGTCTGGCGAATCATTTGTCAATGAATTCGGTGAACGGTAGTAAATACCGTTCAAGCGTATGTATGTATCGGTCGCCGAGCGCGGCACCTCAGTTGGGTTCGTCGGTAGGTAAGGTATATATCGTCCGCAAGTTGCGCGGGGGCAAGTCTAGGTGCTCCCGAGTAAGATTCTCTATTGATAGGAGAAGACATGGCCATCATCAACAAGGGTATGTCCAGGCGTTCGTTCCTCGGCCTCACCGGCAGCGTCGCTGCTGTCGCCGGCCTTGGTCTCACTGGCTGCGGTGGCAGCTCTAGCGACGAGGGTTCCGCTTCCGGCTCCACCGATTCCGCCAACCGTGGCGGCGGTGTGATCACCGCTGGTTCCGCTTACGCTCCGTCCAGCTTCGATCCCGCCAGCACCGGCTCCGCTGTGGGCCTGGGTGCTAACTGGCACGTCGTCGAGGGCCTCTACGGCATCGATTACCACGACTACAGCACCTTCAACGAGCTCGCCACCGACGATCCCAAGTCTGTGGACGACACCACTTTCGAGGTCACCATCCGCAAGGGCGCCAAGTTCTCCGATGGCACCGAGGTCACCGCTGACGATGTCGTTGCCTCCTACACCGCTTGCGCCGCTTCCGCTACCTATGCTCCGTTCTTCCAGCCCTTCGAGTCCATCGAGGCCAAGGACGCCAGCACCGTGACGGTCAAGACCAAGGTCCCCAACTTCTCCCTGCTCAAGGATCGTCTGGCCATCGTCCGCGTTACCCCGGCCACCCAGACCGAGGAGGATCGCGCCAAGCAGCCGATCGGCTCCGGCCCCTGGATGTACGACTCTATCTCCGATACCGAGATCACCCTGGTTCCCAACCCCGAGTACAACGGTGAGTATGCTGCCGAGGATAAGAAGATCCAGTACAGCATCCTGACCGACCCCACTGCTCGCGTTACCGCTCAGCAGGAGGGCTCCACGCTCGTTATGGAGCTCGTTACCGCTGACGCCGTCGACCAGCTCGAGAGCGCCGGCTGCAAGATTGACAACGTTCAGGGTTTCGGCACCCGCTTCATCATGTTCAACGTCGCCAAGGAGCCTTGGAACAACGTCAAGGTCCGTCAGGCTGTCATGTATGCGCTCGACACCGAGAAGATGGTCAGCAACACCTTCGCCGGCCTTGCCACCGCTGCCAGCTGCTACCTGCCCAAGAGCTTCACCAACTATCATGAGGCTTCCACGGTGTACAAGACCGACACCAAGAAGGCTAAGAAGCTCATCGAGGAGTCTGGCATCACCCCGGGTGCCATCACCCTGCGCACCACCGACAACGAGCAGATTAAGGGCATGGCCGCCCAGGTCAAGAACGACCTCGACGCTCTCGGCTTCGATGTGACCATCCAGACCGATACCTCGCCGGCCACCTACGCCGCCATCGACGGCGGCGAGGCCTACGATATCCTCCTTGCCCCTGGCGATCCTTCCTGCTTCGGCGCCGACCCCGACCTGCTGCTCAACTGGTGGTACGGCGACAACGTCTGGATGCAGACCCGTTGCCCGTGGAAGGAGTCCGCTGAGTGGCAGAAGCTCCACGGTCTCATGGACGAGGCTCTTGCCGCCGAGGGCGACGAGCAGCAGAAGAAGTGGAACGAGTGTTTCGACATCATTGCCGACAACGCCGTTCTGTACCCCGTTGTCCACGTCAAGACCGTCTCCGCTTCTTGGGACGATCCGTCCACTGCGCCCAATGGCGAGGCCCTCGATGGTTTCAAGGGCATCGGCACGACGAGCATGTCCTTCAGGGGCGTTGCGACCGTCAAGGCGTAAGACTCGCTTGAGTCTATATGCAGGATGTCGGTCGTTGGGACCGTATCCTCATAGTTGAAACAAAGACCCGGGCGGCAACGATGTCGCTCGGGTCTTGTAATGAGTATCCGTACTCATATACCAGTTGGTCCTACCGACAAAAGAAAGGGGAGAGAACGTGAACAACTTGCTACGTTTGATTGGAAGGCGTCTTGTGGCGCTGCCGATCATGGCATTGGGCGTCACCGTCCTGGTGTTCTTCCTTATGTCGTTCTCCAAGACCGACCCCGCCTACACGGCGTTGGGTGACGGTGCCTCGCCCGAGGCGGTTGCCGAGTACCATGAGAAGTATGGTCTGGACGACCCCTGGCCCGTGCGCTACGTGCGCTATATGGGCGATTTGATCCATGGCGACATGGGCACCTATGGTGCTGCTCGCAACTCCGTTGCCAAGCGCATCTCCACGGCCCTGCCCGTCACGATGCAGCTGACCTTCATCGGTCTTGCCATCGGTGCGGTCGTTTCGTTTTTGCTCGGCGTCATCGCGGCACTGTATCGCGACAAATGGCCGGACCAAGTGATCCGCGTCTTTTCCATCGCCGGCTTGGCAACCCCGTCGTTCTGGCTTGCCGTTCTGTTGATCCTGTTGTTCTCTTCCTACCTTAAGGTGCTCCCGGCATCGGGTGCTCTGCCTCACTTCACCACGAATCCGGTTGGCTATCTGGGACGTATGATCATGCCCGCTATCGCCTTGGCATTTCCGCTGACGGGCCAGATGACTCGTATCGTGCGTACCGCCATGGTCGAGGAGCTCGACAAGGATTATGTCCGTATGGCTCGCGGCGCCGGCGTTCCCGAGAAGGTCGTCGTCGGCATCAACGTTCTTCGCAATGCGCTGATCACCCCGGTCACCACCCTCGGTCTTAAGATCGGTTACCTCATGGGCGGCGCCGTCGTCATCGAGGTTATCTTCAACCTCCCCGGCATGGGCACTGCGATTCTGCAGGGCGTTCAGGGCAATGAGGCGAACCTGGTTCAGGGCGTCGTTATCGTCGTTGCTCTTGCCTTCATCATCATCAACATCGTGGTTGACATGCTCTACCTGCTCATCAACCCGCGCATCAGGACGGTGTAGATTATGGTAAAGATTCGAGAGAAGCAAACCGAGCAGCTCGAGAAGGCTGCCTCCAAGGGGCTCAAGCTCGGTGGCTGGAAGAAGATGACGCTGTCTTCTAAGATTGCCGCCGTCGTGCTGGTGCTGGTCGCCCTGACTGCGATCCTGGCGCCCCTTCTTGCCCCCTATAGCCCGGTCGAGATCTTTACGGCTCGCCAGGCTCCCGGCAACGGATTTATCTTCGGTACCGACGATAAGGGTCGCGACATTCTGTCGCGTATGCTCTACGGTGGTCGTTACTCGCTGATTATCGGCTTTGGCGCCACTGCCATGGCTCTGGTCTGCGGCTCGGTCGTGGGCGCCCTTGCAGCGGTTTCGCGCAAGGCCGTCTCCGAGACGATCATGCGTATCCTGGACATTATCATGTCCATCCCGGGCATCGCCCTCGCGGCCGTCTTCGTCTCCATCCTGGGCAACTCCGTGCCGTCGATCATCTTCGCCATCGGCTTTATGTACACTCCGCAGATTGCCCGTATCGTACGCGCCAACATCGTGTCCGAGTACGGCGAGGACTATGTCCGCGCGGTCATCGTTTCCGGCGCCAAGGCTCCGTGGATTTTGATCAAGCATGTTCTGCGTAACTGCATCGCCCCGATCATGGTCTTCACCGTTACCCTGGTCGCCGACGCCATCATCTTCGAGGCCTCGCTGACCTTCATCGGCGCTGGTATCCAGGAGCCCACCGCTACCTGGGGCAACATCCTCGCCGACGCCCGCGGCGGCGTGCTCGCCGGCCGTTGGTGGCAGGCGCTGTTCCCGGGTCTGGCCATCATGATCACCTGCCTGGCGCTCAACATCCTCTCCGAGGGCATTACCGACGCCATGGCCGCTGCTCCCTCCGCTGCCCTGGATCCTACCGATTCCTCCAAGCGTCGCGAGGCCGACCTGCTGGTCTCCGACCCCGTTCGCGCCTACAAGGAGCAGGCCCAGTCCCTCTCCGCTCGCCTTGGCGCCCTGCGCGATGTCGAGCTCAAGCGTGACGATCGCCATGTGCCCGACGAGTCTGTCGAACCGATTCTCTCGGTCCGTGACTTCTGCATCCAGTTTGAGCATCACGGTGATATCAACGTCGTCGACCATGTCAACTTTGACGTCCGTCCTGGTCAGACTATGGGCCTGGTGGGCGAGTCCGGTTGCGGTAAGTCCATCACCACGCTGGCCATCATGGGCCTGACCGATGAGGACGAGCACCTTTCCGGCGAGGTCCTCTGGGAGGGCCGTGACCTGCTCAAGATGAGCAAGAAGGAGTGGTTCGGCCTGCGCGGTACCGATATCGCTATGGTCTATCAGGACGCCCTGTCCTCGCTTAACCCCTCCATGCTCATCTCTGCCCAGATGAAGCAGCTCACCAAGCGCGGCGGAACCCGCAGCGCCGAGGAGCTCCTGGAGCTCGTCGGCCTCGATCCCAAGCGCACGCTCGAGAGCTATCCGCACGAGCTTTCCGGCGGCCAGCGTCAGCGTGTCCTGATCGCTATGGCCCTTACCCGCGACCCCAAGCTGGTCATCTGCGACGAGCCCACGACCGCTCTGGACGTTACCGTCCAGAAGCAGGTCATCAAGCTGCTCAACGATCTTCAGGCCAAGCTCGGCTTTGCCATGATCTTCGTTTCGCATGACCTGGCTCTGGTCGCCGAGGTTGCCCATAACATCACGGTTATGTACGCTGGCCAGGTTATCGAGCAGGCACCCACCAAGGAGCTGCTCACCAACCCGATCCACGAGTACACCCGCGGTCTTCTGGGTTCCGTTCTGTCCATCGAGAGCGGTTCGGGTCGCCTGCACCAGGTGCCCGGCGCCGTTCCGAGCCCGCGCGATTTCCCCAAGGGCGATCGCTTCGCGCCCCGCTCGAGCCACCCGCGTATTGGCCTGGACACCCGTCCGGTCTTCAAGCGCGTGCCCGGCACCGAGCACTTCTATTCCGAGCTCCCCGACGAGGTGCTCAAGGCAAATGGTTTGACCCCTCACGCGGAGGTGATGTAGATGAGCGAGACCGCAGTAAACGGCGTCGAGCCGATCATCTTCCTTGATGACGTCCACGTCACCTTTAGGACCCGTACCGGCTCGATTCTGCACCCCAACCTGGTTCACGCCGTCCAGGGTGTAACGATTAAGCTCATGCCCGGTCAGACGATTGGCATCGTCGGCGAGTCCGGTTGCGGTAAGTCCACCACCGCTAACGTCATGTGCGGCCTGCAGGCCCCCACGAGCGGCAAGGTCTACTTTAAGGGCAAGGACGTTACCAAACGTACCGCCGAGGACCGTCGCCACATGGGTCGCGTCATCTCGGTCGTGTTCCAGAACCCGGCCACGGCGCTCAACCCCCGCATGGTCGTTCGCGAGCAGCTGCTCGACCCCATGCGCGTCCACAACCTGGGTACCGAGGCCGAGCAGGAGAAGCGCGTCAAGGAACTCTTGGAGCTCACCGGTCTGCCCAGCTCCGCTGCCGAGGTTCTTCCCGGCCAGCTTTCGGGCGGCCAGCGTCAGCGCGTCGCAATTGCCCGTGCCCTGTCGCTGAACCCCGATGCCATCATCGCCGACGAGCCCACCTCGGCTCTGGACGTTTCGGTCCGCGCGCAGATTCTGAACCTGCTGACCGACCTTAAGAAGGAGCTCGGCCTGGCCATGGTGTTCATCAGCCATGACATCCAGACGGTCCGCTATATCTCTGACGACATCATCGTTATGAATGGCGGCAAGATCGTCGAGCAGGGCGAGGCCAAGCAGGTCTTCCAGCACCCCCAGGACCCCTACACCAAGATGCTGCTCGGCGCTGCGCCGTCGCTGCTGCATCCCAAGCTCGGCGAGTAGCCTCGCTTTCCCTCCCGTGCGCCCGGTTCCCTTGCCGGGCGCACCTCCGTTGCGATTTCGAAAGGTTGGGTTCACGAGCCATGCCAAGTGCTCAGGAGCTACAACATCAATTTGGTGAATATCGAGGCGCCATGCCCCGTCCATCAGATTTCGATCTCTTTTGGAAGGATCGCATGGCCGAGGCCGACGCCGTCGGGCTTGACTATGCGATCGAGGCGGCATCGGTCACCGACGCCGTGACCTGCCAGCTTTTCGACCTCTGGTATACCGGCATGTGTGGCGCTCGCCTTCATGCCAAGTACCTTAAACCCGTCTCGGACGAGCCCGTGCCGTTGGTACTTCAGTTCCATGGGTATCCAGGTGCAAGCCGCAGCTGGTTTGAGCAGGCATCGTTTGCGGGCATGGGCATGGCACTCATCGCCCTCGACTGCCCCGGCCAAGGAGGTCCCTCCGAGGACATTGGCGGATTTGAGGGCACAACGGTTGCGGGCCATATCGTCGCCGGTATCGACGGCGACCCGGCCAACCTCTACTATGTCCGCTTGCACCAAGATATTCGCATCCTGTGCCGCATCGTTCGCGAGCTCGAGGGCATCGATCTTGCCCGTGTGTTTGTGAACGGCGCGTCGCAGGGCGGCGGTTTGGGCATTGCGACCTGCGCACTTAACAGCGAGCTTATCAATCGCGCCGCCATCCTCTATCCCTTCCTGTCAGATTTCCGCCTGGTCTGGGATTTGGATGCCGACGACATTGCCTACGAGGGCCTGCGCTATTGGTCTCGCTGGTTTGACGAGGACTCGACTCGTATTGACGAAGCCTATGCCAAGCTGGCGTACTTCGATTCCAAGAACTTTGCCCCCATGGTCAAATGCCCTGTGCTGTTTGGCACAGGCACAGCCGATATTGTCTGTCCGCCAGCGACGCAGTTTGCGGTCTATAACAACCTGACCTGTGAAAAGTGTCATGAGTTCTTTGAAGGCTTTGGCCACGAGGAGATTCAGGATTTTGACGATCTGATCATTCCGTTTTTCTGCAAGGGAGGGGAGGCTCATGTCTAAGTGCGAGAGCAATGTCAATGAGCTGATTGTCCCCGGGCTCGTGGGAATTCCTGGAACGGTTTCGTCAAGGCTCGCAGAATATCGGGACTGGCGCGGTGATGTCCAAGCAGATGTTTCTGATTTAGAGACATGCGTTTCGAATCTTGAGATTCAAGGCCTGGCCATTACGGCGATTGATTTTGTTAACCCCTGCGCCCGTTACTCGGAGGTTTCCTTTGAGCTCGGTGACGATGCGATTCACGCTCGTTTGATCGAGCCTGTCGGTCGTGCCCGAGTATCTGAGCGCGTGCCGCTGTGCCTGATGTTCCACGACATCGATCGGCCTGTGCGCGGCTGGCATCACATGACGAGATTTGCCGCCATGGGGTATGCCGTCCTCGCGCTGGATGACGATGTTGCTGGTGCGGACGACCTGCGGCGGGGGATTTCTTCGCCCGCTTTTGTCGAGCGCGTCCGTTGGGGTTGCGCGCTGGCGAAGGTGGCGCGCAATCTTGATGGCATGGACCCCGACCGCATCTTTGCATGGGGCGAGGGCCTTGGCGGCGGAGTCGCGCTGGCGGTTTCTGCTCTGGACGAGCGGGGCCTTGCCTGCACGGCGGTTGCCAATCCAATTCCCGGTGGTCTCGAGGCGCTGTCGTCTCGGGTGCGCGGATCGGTGCTCATGGGCACATCGCTTATGGATGCCGTGAGCGATCCCAAGGGCCAGTTTGCCGTGTTCAACGGTCTTGAGTGTGACCGGAGGCATATCATCTATGCCAAATACGCTCACGAGCGCATCAATGCGTTCGAAAACGAAGTCGTCGACTTTTTTAACCAAACGTTCTACTCGTGTTCTTTGGCCTAGACGGCCTGGACACTGCCAACAAGAGTGGGTGGCATAGGGCCGCCCGCCAGACAACTAAGGAGATTCTTGTGGCAACTCAGAAATTCACCGGCGTTATCCCTCCCGTCGTTGTTCCCGATACCGAAGATCACCAGCTCGACGTTGCCTCCTTTGAGCGCAGCATCAACCGCATGATCGATGCCGGCGTCGATGGCCTGTTCTTCTTGGGATCCTCGGGCGAGGTCGTCTTCTCCACCGACGAGCGCCGTCGCCAGATTATCGCCGAGGCCGTTCGTATCGTCGACCACCGTGTGCCTGTTCTGGTCGGCATCATCGATACCGAGACCGAGCGCATGATCGAGCACGGCAAGGTCGCCCAGGAGCTGGGCGCCGATGCCCTCGTCGCCACCTGCCCGTTCTATGCCCTGCAGGGCATGACCGAGGTCGAGGAGCACTTCCGTATCCTGCACGAGGAGCTCGACCTGCCCATCTTCGCCTATGACATTCCCGTCTGCGTTCACACCAAGCTCCCCTGGAAGCTCCTTGCCAAGCTCGGCGCCGAGGGCGTCCTTGCTGGCGTCAAGGATTCCTCGGGTGATGACATCTCGTTCCGCTACCTCGTTCAGGAGAACGAGAAGAACGGCCATCCGATGAGCATCCTCACCGGTCACGAGGTTGTTGTCGACGGCGCCTACCTCGGTGGCGCCGACGGTTCCGTCCCGGGTCTCGCCAACGTTGAGCCCGAGGGCTACGTGCGTCAGTGGAAGGCCGCTCAGGCTGGTGACTGGGCTACCGTCAAGGCCGAGCAGGATCGCCTCAATGAGATTTCGCACATCTGGGATGTCACCTCGGGCGTCCAGGGCTATGCCGGTGGCGTCGGCGCCTTCAAGACCGCTATGAACCTCATGGGCATCTTCGACAGCCCGACCATGCCGCGCCCGGTGAAGGCCATGACCGGCGAGAACGTCGAGGCGATTAAGAAGGTCCTCCAGGACAACGGTCTCCTGTAAAGCTTCCCCAGGCACCCGATCTTGGGGCTCAAGTGGTCGGGCGTGACCCATTAGGTCAACGCCCGACCACTTTCACCCCAACCTCGGGCACCTGGGAAACCTTTACGAAGTTGCGGCGATAACACCGCCTTCATTTCCTGTAGTTGTTTTTTATCTCCTAAGGAGAGCGACATGGAGAACAAGTACGTCTGCTCTGTCGATATCGGCGGAACTAAGATCGCGACTGCCATCATGGAGTACCCGGCTGACGGTAGTGTGCCCCATCCCGTTTTTGAGGCCGAGGTTCCTACTGAGGCCCAGGAGGGCGGCGAGGCCGTCTTCCAGCGTATCGAGGCGTCCATCAAGGCTGCTCTCGAGGCGAATCCCGATGTCGAGGTCCTTGGCGTCGGTATCGGTGCCGCCGGCGTCGTCGATCCCAAGACGGGCGCCATCGCGTATGCCAATGAGATCATGCCCGGCTGGTCCGGCGTTCAGTTGGGGCCGCGTCTGCGCGAGGACCTCGGTCTTCCCGTTGCCGTCGTAGGCGACGTGCAGGCTCATGCTCTGGGCGAGGCCCACTGGGGCGTCGGCAAGGGCAAGTTCTCCGTCTTGTGTCTTGGCATCGGTACGGGCATCGGCGGCGCATATGTCGAGAACGGCCGCGTGATGCAGGGCTTCCATGGTGCTGCCGGCCATATGGGCCACATCGAGTGCTCGGCTGCCGCCGGCATTCCCTGCGCCTGCGGGCGTTCCGGCCATCTGGAGTCGGTTGCTTCGGGCACTTCCATTGGTCGAATGTACGATGAGCGTTTTGGCCGCGTCGACCCCAGCCGTCCTTCGGTCGGTCGCGATGTGAACGACCTGTGCCGTGCGGGCGACGCAAAGGCGACCGAGGTCATCCATGACGCCGGCTTTGCGCTGGGTGCCAGCTTGGGCTCGCTCGCTAACATCCTGGACCCTGAGGTCATCGTCCTTTCGGGCGGCGTGATCCACCAAGGTCCCGATTGGCGTTCGCAGACGTGGAAGGATTCGGTGCACGAGGGCTATGCCAGCCAGGCGCTCGATCCGCTTCAGGACACGCCGATCCTCATCGGTTCGCTGGAGGGCGACGCGCCGCTTATTGGTGCCGCCGAACACCTTCTTGCATCGTTGAAGTAAACATAACTACCAAGTGCGCCTTCTGAGGTGCCGCAGATTGACGTGAAAGAGGAGCAAAGCGTACTTCGGTACGTGAGCGACGGTTTGAACGTCAAGGTGCGGTGTCTCAGAAGGCTGTTTTGAGAAAGGTTGAGTCGAACATGACCGTCAATCCTTTGATTCAATCCCTGAAGGGCAAGCTCGTCGTGAGCGTTCAGGCGTATATGGGCGAGCCGCTTCGTACGCCCGAGACCATGGCGCAAATGTCTCGCGCTTGCGAGCTCGGCGGCGCCGCCGCCATTCGCTGCCAGGGCCTTGCCGACATTGCCGCCATTAAGGGTCGCTGTGAGGTTCCCGTTATCGGCCTGTGGAAGGATGGGCACGAGGGCGTTTACATCACGCCGACGCTGCGTCACGCTCGCGCCTGCGTTGCTGCCGGTGCCGATATCGTGGCGATCGACGCCACCGATCGTCCGCGCCCCGATGGCAAGACGGTCGAGGATACCTTCCGCCCGCTGCACGAGGAGGGTGTGCTCCTGATGGCGGATTGTGCCACCATCGAGGACATTCGCCGTGCTGTTGATATGGGCTTTGACCTGGTATCCACCACGCTTTCTCACGGCGTCGCCGCCATCGACTGCACCATGGCCGATGGCCCCGACCTGCCGCTCCTGCGTCAGGCGACTGAGGAATTCCCTGGCCTTCCTATCATTTGCGAGGGCCGCGTGCATACGCCCGAGGAGGCTCGCGCCGCGATCGATGCTGGCGCCTGGGCCGTTGTCGTCGGCACCGCCATCACGCACCCCACGAGTATTACGAGTTGGTTCAAGGCTGCGCTTGAGGCGTAAGACAGGCCTCGTATCCGCTCGGGGCGGTATACTCAATATAGGCAATTGACCGCGCGGGATCCGGGTTGCTGGGTCCCGCGCTTGTTTTCGGGAGGCAGCACATGCAAAAGGGAGATGCCATGGATGCGGCGGAGCGCTCGGAGCGCATCCCCGATATCGTCATCATCACCGGAATGTCCGGATCGGGCCGCACACAGGCCATGCACGTGTTCGAGGACATGGGCTATTTTTGCATCGATAACCTGCCTCCGCGTCTCATCGCCCAGCTTGCCGAGCTCGTCGGCATCAATACGGGCGTGGGCAGGCATCTCGCCGTCACCTGCGATTTGCGTAGCCAGGGACTGTTTGACGAGTTGCTCGATGCGGTCGCCGCGCTCGAAGAGCGCGAGATGAGCTGTGACATCGTGTTTCTCGAGGCCTCTGACGAGGTGCTGATCCGTCGTTATAGCGAAAATCGCCGCCGTCATCCCATTGCCAAGCCGGGGGAGACTACGGCCGATGCCATTCAGCGCGAGCGCCTTCAGCTGCAGGGCGTGCGCGACCGAGCCGATATGATTATCGACACGAGCCGTCTGCGCACCTCTGCGCTGCGTAACAAGCTACGTATGGCATTTTCCGAGCTGTCCGACCAGCAGCTCATGGACGTCCACGTGTTCTCGTTTGGCTTTAAGCACGGCATGCCCGTCGAGGCGGACATTATGATCGACGTCCGCTTCCTGCCCAATCCGTTCTACGATCCCGAGATGCGCACCATGACCGGTCTCGATAAAAAGGTCTCTGATTTTGTTCTGGACCATCCCAAGACGCAGGAGTTTTGGAAGGCCTGGACACAGCTGCTCGATACGGTGATGCCGGGCTATATCGCCGAGGGCAAGCCGCAGCTTTCTATCGCCATCGGCTGTACGGGCGGCCAGCACCGCAGCGTTGCCATTGCCGAGGCCACGGCCCGTTACCTGGAAGGCGCTCAGTACCACGTGAGCATCTCCCACCGCGACCTGTCGCGCGCCAACACGAAGGCATAGGCCTGCATGTCGTTTACCGCTGAGGTGCGCGACGAGCTTGCGCGCTGCGAACCCGAATGTGAATACTGCGATTTGTCGACGCTCGCCGCCCTCACGCGTGTGAGCGGTACACTTTCGTTGGCCGGCTCCGGGCGGTATCGTTTGACGGTCGCGACCGAGACGGGCGCCGTCGCGCGCACGATGATCACACTGACGCATCGCATCCTTAAGCTCAAAACGGAATTCACCGTTCGTAAATCGGTCTTGCATAAGGTTCGCAACTATCTCATTACCCTGCCCGACCAACCCGACCTGGACAAGGCTCTGGTGCTGCTGGGCATTTTAGACCGCAGGGGAGGGCTCGTCGCTGGTGTTCCCCGGCACATCGTTGCCCGTCCCTGCTGCAGGCTTGCCTACATCCGCGGCGCGCTCATTGCCGGCGGCTTCGTGGCCGATCCACGAGGCGATTTTCATTTGGAGATCGCGGTGCAGGGCGAGCAATATGCCAAGGGGCTTTGCGATCTGTTGGAGCAGATTGGGGTCCATGCTCGTGTTAATGCGCGGCGGGGGTCATATGCCGTGTACATTAAGAGCGCCGAGGAGATCGAGCAGCTCCTAAAGCTGGTCGGCGCCAAGCGCAGCGTTGCCGAGATCGAGGAAGCGCGCGCGGTCAAATTGGTTAAGAACGACGTAAACCGTCGCGTGAACGCCGAGCTCGCCAACCAGACCAGAAGCGCCGGTGCCGCCCAGCATCAGCTTGCGTTGATCGATGAGCTCGAGCAGCGTGGCCTTCGCGATGCGCTTCCGGATGCCTTGGCGGTCTTTTGCGACCTGCGCGAGCGCTACCCCGATCTGTCACTGCGTGATTTGGGGGAGATGGCTGACCCTCCCTTGTCGAAGTCGGCCCTCTACCATCGTGTTTTACGGCTTGAAAAGCTCATTGAAGCAAACAGGTAGTTTGAAGTATCGACTTATATATGGATTTAACTGCTATTTTAGTCTTTAAAACGTTTTAACGTAAATTTGATTTTCAATTTCGAGCATTCTCGTGAAATTCAAGTCAAAAAAAAGGTATATTAGGCGAGTGGTTAGTTTGTGGGCCTCAACGGCGGGCGCTGTAGCTCGCGGGGGCCTTACGAAAGGAGACACAATGGCAGTAAAGGTTGCTATTAACGGCTTCGGTCGCATCGGTCGTCTGGCTTTCCGTCAGATGTTCGGTCATGAGGGCTCCGAGATCGTCGCTATCAACGACCTCACCTCTCCCGATATGCTCGCTTACCTGCTGAAGTACGACTCCACGCAGGGCAACTACGCTCGCGATCACGAGGTCGTTGCTGGCGAGGATTCCATCACCGTTGACGGCAAGGAGATCAAGATCTACAAGGAGGCCGACGCCAACAACCTGCCTTGGGGCGACCTCGACGTCGACGTCGTTCTCGAGTGCACCGGCTTCTACACCAGCAAGGCTAAGGCCCAGGCCCACATCAACGCTGGCGCCAAGAAGGTCGTCATCTCCGCTCCGGCCGGCAGCGATCTGCCCACCATCGTGTACAACGTCAACCATGAGACGCTGACCGCTGAGGACAACATCATCTCCGCTGCTTCCTGCACCACCAACTGCCTCGCCCCGATGGCCAAGGGTCTGAACGACTTCGCTCCCATCGTGTCCGGCATCATGACCACCATTCACGCCTGGACTGGCGACCAGATGCCGCTCGACGGCCCGCAGCGCAAGGGCAACAAGCGTCGTAGCCGCGCCTGCGCCGTCAACATCGTCCCCAACACCACCGGTGCTGCCAAGGCTATCGGCCTGGTTCTCCCCGAGCTCAACGGTAAGCTCATCGGTGCCGCCCAGCGCGTCCCGACGCCGACCGGCTCCATCACCAACCTCTACGCTGTCGTTGACAAGAAGGTCACCGTCGACGAGGTCAACGCTGCTATGAAGGCCTACGCTGCCACCATCTCCGAGACCTTCGGTTACAACGAGGACGACATCGTCTCCACCGACATCATCGGCGAGACCCACGGCTCCATCTTCGACGCCACTCAGACCATGTGCTCTGACCTCGGCAACGGCCAGACCCTCGTTCAGGTCACCTCTTGGTACGACAACGAGAACTCCTACACCTCTCAGATGGTCCGCACCATCAAGTACTTCGAGAAGTTCGTTGCTTAATTTAGCTTTTAACGAATAGCTCGTTGAGCGTCTAAAGAAGGGCGCGGCCTTATAGGGCTTACACCCTAGGGTCGCGCCCTTTTTATAAGAAATCGTCTGCCGTAATGGGAGGCAGACACGTACGAAAGGTAGAAGCAAACATGGCCTTTACCAAGAAGACCGTCCGCGACATCGATGTCGACGGCAAGCGCGTTCTCGTCCGCGTTGACTTTAACGTGCCTATCAAGGATGGCGTCGTTGGCGACACCACCCGTATCAAGGCTGCCCTGCCCACCATCAACTATCTCGTTGAGCACAATGCTCGCGTCATCCTCATGAGCCACCTCGGCCGTCCCGATGGCACCGGCTTCCAGCCCGAGCTGTCCCTCGAGCCCGTCGCCAAGAAGCTCGCCGAGCTCTCTGGTCTCGACGTCGCCTTTGTCGCCGACACTTACGGCGAGAAGGCTGCCGAGGCTGTCGCTGCCGTCGAGCCGGGCAAGGTTCTCGTTCTCGAGAACGTCCGCTTCGATAAGCGTGAGAAGAAGAACGATCCCGAGATCGCCAAGAAGCTCGCTTCCTATGGTGACGTCTTCGTTCTCGATGCCTTCGGCACCGCTCACCGCGCCCAGGGTTCCGTCGTGGGCCCCGCCGCTTACCTGCCTGCCGTCGCCGGCTTCCTGCTCGAGAAGGAGGTCGACACGCTGACCGGCATCTTCGCCGAGCCCGAGCGTCCCTTCGTCGCTATCGTCGGCGGTTCCAAGGTTTCCTCCAAGATCGGTGTTCTCGATCACCTCATCGACTCTGCTGATACCCTGATCATCGGTGGCGGCATGGCCTACACCTTCTTCCTGGCTCAGGGCCTGTCCGTTGGTCAGTCCCTCAAGGAAGAGGACTGGGTCGAGCGCGCTGGCGAGATGCTCAAGAAGGCCGAGGAGAAGGGCGTCAAGATCCTGCTCCCCATCGACAACCGTGTTGCCGATCACTTTGGCGAGGACGCTGTCCCCGAGGTTGTCGCTTCCGACGCTATCCCCGACGATCGTGAGGGTATGGACATCGGCCCCAAGACCGAGGAACTCTACGCCGAGGCCGTCAAGGGCGCCAAGACCGTGTTCTGGAATGGCCCCATGGGCGTCTTCGAGTTCGATAACTTCGCTCACGGCACCCAGGCTATCGCCGAGGCTGTCGCCGAGGCCGACTGCACCTCGATCATCGGTGGTGGCGATTCCGTCGCGGCCGTCAACAAGTTTAACCTGGCCGACAAGATGAGCTGGATTTCCACCGGCGGTGGCGCTTCCATGGAGCTCGTCGAGGGTAAGGCCCTGCCCGGAGTGGAGGCGCTTCTCGATGCCTAATCGCACCCTTCTTATCGCTGGTAACTGGAAGATGAACAACGACGTCGCCGAGGCTGCCAAGCTCGCCGACGAGCTGGCTCAGGCTCTGCCCGAGGTTCCGGCTGGCGTCGAGGTACTCGTCTGCCCTCCGACCATCGACATCACCACGGTTCATGACCGCATTCAGGC
Organism: uncultured bacterium; assembly: GCA_905216075.1. Lineage (GTDB taxonomy): Bacteria > Actinomycetota > Coriobacteriia > Coriobacteriales > Coriobacteriaceae > Collinsella. The sequence goes on from CAJMSO010000001.1 coordinate 26,003, forward strand.
TGCCCCCATCGCCCTCGGTGCACAGAACGTGTACTGGGAGGCCAAGGGTGCCTTCACCGGTGAGTCCTCTTGCGACATGCTCAAGTCCGCTGGCTGCACCTACTGCATCATCGGTCACTCCGAGCGTCGCGACTACTTCCACGAGACCGACGAGGACCAGAACAAGAAGGCCAAGGCTCTCGTTGCCGCCGGCCTTGTTCCCGTCTTCTGCTGCGGCGAGTCCCTCGAGGTCCGCGAGGCCGGCACCTATGTCGAGCACGTCGTGAACCAGGTCAAGGCTGGCCTTGCTGGTCTTGAGATCACCTGCCCCAAGCAGGTCGTCGTCGCCTATGAGCCCATCTGGGCCATCGGCACCGGCAAGACCGCTACCGCCGAGGACGCTCAGGAGGTCTGCGGCGCTATCCGTGAGACCCTCAAGGAGATGTTCGGCGAGGAGCTCGCCAACGGCATCCGCGTTCTCTACGGTGGTTCCGCCAAGCCCGGTAACATCGCCGAGCTCGTCGCCAAGCCCGACGTTGACGGCGCCCTCGTGGGCGGCGCTTCGCTCAAGGCTGCCGACTTCGCCTCTATGGTCGTCAAGGCAGGCGAGTAGGACATATGGCACAACGTCATCTTCCTGCACTCCTGATTATCATGGACGGCTGCGGCCTGGCTCCGGCTGATGGCGAGAACGCCGTCGCCGCTGCCAAGACGCCCTTCCTTGATGGCCTGTACGAGAAGTATCCTCACACCACGCTCGGTGCTTCGGGCGAGGACGTGGGCCTTCCCGACGGCCAGATGGGCAACTCCGAGGTGGGTCACCTCAACATCGGTGCCGGTCGCATCGTGTTCCAGGAGCTTTCGCGCATCAACAATGCCATCAAGGACGGCTCCATCGCCAAGAACGAGGTTTTCGTCAAGGCCATGGACGATGTCAAGGCTGACGGCAAGACTCTCCACCTCATGGGCCTTATGAGCCCTGGCGGCGTTCACTCCCACATGAACCACGTCGAGGCTCTGGTCAAGATGGCTGCCGAGCATGGTGTCAAGACCGTTCGCGTCCACGCCTTCATGGATGGCCGCGACGTCGACCCGCAGTCCGGTGCCGGTTACATGAGTGAGTTCTGCGCCTTCCTGGCCAAGATTTCCGAGGAGACCGGTTGCGACGCTCGCGTTGCCACCGTCTCGGGTCGTTATTGGGCGATGGACCGCGACAACCGTTGGGAGCGCATCCAGCGCGCCTACGACGTCATGGTCAACGCGTCCGATGCTGATACCGACCCCGTTGCCGGTATCAAGGCCTACTACGAGAAGGACCCGCGCGGCGACGAGTTCGTCGAGCCCTTCGCTGCCCACAACGAGGGCATCCACGAGGGCGACGCGGCTATTTTCTTCAACTTCCGTCCCGACCGCGCACGTCAGATGACCCGCGTGTTCACGGACAAGGAGTTCGACGGCTTTGAGCGCGAGCAGATCAAGCTCTCGCACTTTGTGACGATGACCGAGTACGATCCGACGTTTGACGTCGAGGTCGCCTTCCCCAAGACGTTCCCCGAGAACGTCCTGGCCGACGTCATCGCCGCCAATGGCCTGAAGCAGCTGCACACTGCCGAGACCGAGAAGTACGCCCACGTGACGTTCTTCCTCAACGGTGGCATCGAGGAGCCCAAGGAGGGCGAGGAGCGCGTGCTCGTCGCTTCCCCTAAGGTTGCTACCTACGATCTGCAGCCCGAGATGAGCGCTCCCGAGGTTACCGAGAAGCTCGTCGCCGCCATCAACGAGGATCGCGCTGATTTCTACATCGTGAACTTCGCGAACTGCGACATGGTTGGTCACACCGGTGTTTTCGACGCTGCCGTTAAGGCTGTCGAGGCTGTTGACGATGCCCTGTCCAAGGTTGTCCCGGCGATTCTCGCCAAGGGCGGCTTTGCGCTGATTACCGCCGACCACGGCAACGCCGATCACATGTTTGACGTTGCTTCCGACGGTTCCAAGCATCCGTTTACGGCTCACACCACCAACCGCGTGCCGTTCATCATCGTTGATGAGAAGGCCAAGCTCACCGGTATCGAGGACGGCCGTCTTTCCGATATCGCTCCGACCATGCTCACCATGGCTGGTATTGAGCCTTCCGCCGAGATGACGGGCCGCGTGCTCGCCACCGAGGCCTAATAGAAAACAAATACCGTTTTCTAGTAAGGGGGTTGTCCACAACCGGACAACCCCCTTTTTTGGTATTTCTGCCATTTCCACCCCGTCCTTGAGTGGCAGGTAGGGGAGAGCGTGGGATTGTGGTACAGTACTGGAGTTTGAACTGTTCTATTAAGGAGCTTATCTATGGGTCCGTTCCAGATTCTTCTGTTTGTCGTTTGGGCTGTCTCTGCCGTGGCGCTGACGATTCTCGTCCTGATGCATTCCGGTAAGGGCACCGGCGTTTCGGATATGATCGCTAGCTCGCTGTATAACTCCAGCTCTGCCACGGGCGTCATGGAGCAGAACCTCGATCGCCTGACGGTAATTATGGCCGTTGTTTTTGCCGTGTGCGTCGTCCTGTGCATGTTCTTCTTCCCGCAGGGCATCGTCGGCTATTAAGCATCGGGGTATATACGTTTGCAATGGGTCTCGCAGGTGCGGGACCCTTTTTGTTTACATATTTGTAACAGAGTCAAAATATCCTCATATACTTCGCCCAACTAAAGAAAATCTCGACCGTTAACCGGAATTAGCCCCAAATCGTGCATAAAATGCGCTACTATATTGCAATACGTTGGTCCGCTTTGTATAACCAGCCAAAACGGCGGACCGCGTTTGAATGGTTCGATTGGGCTGTCTTGACGTTGCCCGACCGAACTTACTTTGTCCTATCTCATAAGGAGGATGGCATGGCTGATTCTATGTTCCACCAGCCCGTTATGGGTCGTCGCGCCTTTGTTGGCGGCACCCTCGCTGCGAGCTCCATGGCTTTTCTTGCCGCATGCGGCAAGAAGGGCGGCGACACTTCCGGTTCTGAGTCCGGTTCGACGCTGAACTTCTACATCAACAACCCGGTCTGCATCGACCCCTACAATGTCCAGGAGGACCAGGGCACTCAGGTCGAGTACCAGCTCTTTGACGCTCTGACCTCTTATGACGCCGAGAAGGGCGAGATCGTTCCGCTGGCTTGCGAGTCCTTCGAGGCCAACGACGACGCCACCGAGTTCACCTTCAAGATCAAGAAGGCCAAGTTCCACAACGGTGACGACGTTACCTCCAAGTCCTTCAAGCTCGGTTGGGAGCGTCTGGTCAACACCAAGTCGGCCATCGCTACCGAGTACGGCCCTTCCGAGGTCTCCTATCACCTTTCCATGGTCGAGGGCTATGACGACCTGCTTGCCGGTAACGCTACCGAGCTCAGCGGTGTTACTTGCCCCGACGATGAGACCCTCGTCGTCAAGCTGTCTTCCGCTTACGCCGACTTCCCCTTCGTCGCCTCTCACCCGGCTCTGGCCCCGGTTCCCGAGTGCGCCGAGTCCGATGCCAAGAGCTTCTACCTTGCACCGGTCGGTAACGGCCCGTTCATGATGGACGGCAAGTGGGAGGATGGTCAGGAGATCAACCTCAAGAAGTTCGACGATTACTATGGCGACAAGGCCAAGATCGATGGCATCCACTTCCAGGTCATCAAGGACATGGAGACCGCTTACAAGGAGTTCCAGGCCGGTAACCTCGATGTCTGTGACGTTCCCGTTGCTCAGATCGACGCCGCCAAGAAGGATCGCGGCGTGTCCAAGGACGGCTACACCATGGGTGACGGCGAGCGCATGCTGCTCGGCTCCGAGCCTTCCACCTACTACCTGACCTGCAACAACACGGCCGAGCCGTTCAACAACGCCGACCTGCGCAGGGGTATCTCCCTGGCCATCAACCGTGAGGCCATCTGCAAGACTATCTTCAAGGGTACCCGTACCCCCGCCGACGGCATTGTTCCTCCGGGCATCGATGGCTACAAGGAGGGCGCATGGGAGTTCTGCGCCTACGACGTCGACAAGGCTAACGAGTACCTCGACAAGGTTGCTCCCGCTGGCGCTAACGGGGATCGTGGCATTAACGTGACCCTTTCCTACAACCAGGATGGTGGCCACAAGGAGATCATGGAGTCCATCATCGGTGACCTCGCCAAGGTTGGCGTTACCGCTGTCTCCGATACCCCTGAGTGGTCTGCCTTGCTCGAGCAGTACCAGAACTTTAACTATCAGTTCGGTCGTCTGGGTTGGATTGCCGACTACCCGATTATGGACAACTTCCTGTATCCGCTGTTCCACTCCGACTCCCTCGGTGGCGACAACCGCTCCGGTTACAACAACCCCGAGTTCGACGCCAAGGTCAACGAGGCTCGCACCACGGTTGACGACGAAGAGCGCGTTGCTAAGATGCAGGAGGCCGACGCTATGGTCGCTGCCGACTGCCCGGTCATCCCGGTGATGTTCTACACGCACACCATCGTCGGCTCCGATCGCATCAAGCACCTCTATGTCGATCCGCAGAAGCACGCCGAGCTGGGTACCGCTGAGCTCGCCTAAGAGTTTGCAGCTTCCGTGAGGGTCAAGTATTTACGTAGACCTCATGGGAAACATACAGTTCTCCCTAACCTGGGGTAAACTGGCTGATGGTAATTTTGGGATGCCGGTCTGGCGATCGGCATCCCATTTAGGTTAATCCCTAGATAGGGGAGTGGTATGGGTAAGTACATCGTTAAACGTGTGCTTCAGTTCATCCCGGTATTTTTGGGCGTTACGCTGATTCTGTTCGCCCTTCAGAATATCGTGCCGGGAGATCCGATCAAGCTGATCGGTGGAGACAAGGCTCTGTCCCCCGAGGTGGAGCTTCAGCTTCGCGTCCGCTATCACCTGGTCCAGTCGGACGAGGACGGCAACGCGATCCTTGACGAGAACGGCGACCCCGTTCAAACGTCGCTCGTGGACCGTTACTTGTATTACATGAACGGCCTGCTTCATGGCGATCTGGGCAATTCGTATCAGCGCAAGCTGCCGGTTAAGGAAATCTTTGCCCAGAAGTATCCGTATACGGTCAAACTTGCCGCGTGCGCCATCGTGCTCGAGGCAATCATGGGTATCGGTGCGGGTATCATTTCGGCGGTAAAGCGTTATTCCTTCTGGGATATTTTGGTAACGCTCACCACGTCGATCCTCGTTGCGGTCCCGGCCTTCTGGCTCGGTATGTTGCTGCAGCTGTTCTTTGGCGTCATCCTCAAGGACGCTACGGGCGGTGCAATCTCCATGCCGATCTCGGGTGCCGGCGGTTCCAGCTCTCAGTATCAGGATTGGATGCACTATGTGCTTCCGACCATTACGCTGGCTTCGGTTTCGACCGCTTATGCCGCCCGCATTATGCGCTCGCAGCTGCTTGACGTCATGAACCAGGATTACATCCGTACGGCAAAGGCCAAGGGTCTCTCCAATCGCGCGATCATCGTCAAGCATGCGCTTAAGAATGCACTCATCCCCGTCGTTACCTATATTGGTGTCGACTTTGGTGGCATGCTTTCGGGCGCCATCCTGACCGAGACGGTTTTTAACTGGCCCGGTATCGGCTATGAGGTCTATCGCGCCATTAGCATGCGTGACTGGCCCATCGTTATGGGCGGCGTTACGCTCATCGTCGTCGTCGTCATGGTGATTAACCTGCTCGTCGACATTAGCTATGCATTCCTCGACCCGCGCATCCGCCTTGGCGGTCCGTCGGATAAGGCCTAAGGGAGGTACGTCTCATGCAGGAAACTGATTCTCAGTCTCAGGAGCAGGCTACCGCCACGAAGGCCGCATCTGCTCCCGCCAAGTCCCGCACGCTGTGGGGCGACGCTTTTAAGCGTCTTCGCAAGAACAAGCTCGCCGTTATCGGTGTCTGCTGGATCATCATCGTCGTTTTGGTTGCCCTGACCGCAGATCTGTGGGCTAAGCCCTGGCTCGGTTCGCCGACGGCTTCCGACTCGACCACCATGGCCGAGACGTCGCTGTTGGCTCCGTGTGCAGAGCACCCGTTTGGCACCGACGCCCTTGGTCGCGACATTCTCGTCCGCGTTATCTACGGTGCACGCGTTTCGCTGTCCGTCGGCATTATGGCCACCGCGATCTCCACGGTGATCGGCCTGGTCATGGGTGCTCTGGCCGGTTTCTACGGCGGGATCTGGGATACGATCATCATGCGCTGTGCGGACATCTTCCTGGCGTTCCCGTACGTGCTGTTCGTTGTCGCCATGATCGCCGTTATCGGCCGTGGTCTTCAGAACGTCTTTATCGCCATCGGTATTCTCGGCTGGCCTTCGATTGCGCGCGTCTTCCGATCCGCGATCCTGACGGTCAAGGAAAACGACTATGTTGACGCTGCGCGCGCGATGGGTGCATCTGATGCTCGTATCGTAGTGCGTCACATCTTCCCGAACTCCGTCGCCTCCATCGTGGTCTACGCGACCATGAACATTGGTGGCGCCATCCTGACCGAGTCTGCTCTGTCCTTCCTCGGCATGGGCGTTATTCCGCCTACGCCTTCGTGGGGCTCCATGATTCAGGACGGTCAGCAGTATCTGCTGACTGCTCCCTGGATGATGATCATGCCCGGTCTGGCAATTCTCTCGACGGTGCTCGCCTTCACCCTGCTGGGTGACGGTTTGCGCGACGCCCTCGACGTCAAGATGAAGGACGCATAAGGATGAAGAAGAACAAGAACTATGTGGACCTGAAGGACCAGCCGGTTCCCGAGGGCCAGCATCTGCTCGAGGTCGATGACCTTAAGATGTATTTCCATACCGAGGACGGCGTCGTTCGCGCTGTCGACGGTGTGTCCTACACGCTCGATCGCGGCGAGACCCTGGGTGTCGTCGGTGAGTCCGGCTCCGGTAAGTCCGTGACCGCCATGACCATCATGGGCCTCATCTCGATGCCTCCGGGAAAGATTGAGGGCGGCGACGTTCGCTATCGCGGTCGTTCTATCCTCGAAATGACCGAGGAAGAGATGCAGCACATTCGCGGTAACGATATCGCGATGATCTTCCAGGATCCTATGACCTCCTTGAACCCGGTCTATAAGATCGGCAAGCAGGTGGGCGAGGGCCTTCGTCTGCACCGTGGCTACTCCAAGCAGGAGGCGCTCAAGCGCGCCACCGAGCTTTTGGACCTCGTTGGTATTCCCGAGCCCGAGAAGCGCGTCAATGAGTATCCGCACCAGTTCTCTGGCGGTATGCGTCAGCGCGTCATGATCGCTATGGCTCTTGCCTGCGATCCCGATATCCTGATTGCCGACGAGCCCACGACGGCTCTGGACGTTACCATTCAGGCTCAGATTATCGAGCTCATGCAGGAAATGCAGGAGAAGAACGGCAACGCCATCATCATGATTACCCATGACCTGGGCGTCGTCGCCGACATGGCCGACAAGATCATGGTTATGTACGCCGGCCGTCCCGTCGAGTTCGGTACTGCTGAGGAAATCTTCTACGAGAGCCGCCACCCCTACACCTGGGGCCTTATCCGCTCCATCCCGGAGCAGGCCATCGAAGAGAAGAAGCCGCTTACGCCGATTCACGGCAACCCGCCTTCGCTCATGAACCTGCCCGAGGGCTGCGTGTTCTCGCCTCGTTGTCCCTATGCGACCGATAAGTGCCGCAAGCAGCGCCCCGAGCGCGTTGTCACCGAGTCTGGTCATTACTCTGCGTGCCACTACTCCGGTGACCCCGAGTTTCTCAAGAACGCTCCTGAGACGTCCCGTACGCGCAAGGATTCCAAGAAGGGAGGCGAGGCGTAATGGCAGATACCAACGAGCGTACTCCGTTGCTGAAGGTCGAGCACCTCTCTAAGGAGTTCCCCGCTGAGTCCGGCATGTTCGCCAAGCGTTTTTCCAAGCGTGTCGTCTCTGCTGTAAATGACATCTCTTTTGAGATTTATCCTGGCGAGACCTTTGGTCTGGTTGGTGAGTCTGGTTGCGGTAAGTCCACGACGGGTCGCACCATCATGCGCTTGACCAAGCCGACCGCCGGTAAGGTGTTCTTTCAGGGCAAAGATGTTGCCGAGATGAGCAAGCATGAGATCAAGGACATGCGTCGCGAGATGCAGTTTATCTTCCAGGATCCTTATGCTTCGCTGAACCCTCGTATGACCATTGGCGAGATCGTCTCCGAGCCCATGACCATTCACGGCGTGGGCACCAAGGAGGAGCGTATTGAGCGTGTCCGCGAGCTGCTGGACGTCGTCGGTCTGAACCCCGAGCACATCAACCGCTATCCGCATGAGTTCTCGGGCGGTCAGCGTCAGCGTGTCGGCATTGCCCGCGCGTTTGCTCTGAAGCCCAAGCTGATTATCTGCGACGAGCCGGTCTCTGCACTTGATGTATCCATTCAGGCCCAGGTTCTGAACCTGCTCAAGGAACTGCAGGACAAGTTCGGTACCGCGTATCTGTTTATCGCTCACGACTTGTCCGTCGTGCAGCACATTTCCGATCGCGTTGCCGTTATGTATCTGGGTAAGATGGTTGAGGTTTCGGACTGGAAGACGCTCTATAGCGAGCCTCACCATCCGTACACGCAGTCGCTGCTGTCTGCCGTGCCGGTTCCCGATCCGGATATCCAGAAGACCCGTAAGCGCATCATCCTCGCTGGCGATCCGCCGTCACCGTTGGATCCGCCGACCGGTTGCCGTTTCCACACCCGCTGCCCGATCGCGCAGGGTATTTGCTCTGAGAAGCTTCCCGAGTTTAAGGAAGTCGCACCGGGTCACTGCTGCGCGTGCCACTTCGCGGAGCCGTTCCCGATCAAGGAATCGCACATCGACCTGTAGTCGGTTGTTTGTCCGGGCCCGCCCTGGCGTTGCTTTTCAGAACGTCCTCGGACATGCAAGAAACCCCCGCTGCGCACTTCGTGCGGCGGGGGTTTCTTGCGTCCTGCGGAGTGTTCT
>CAJMSO010000002.1 GCA_905216075.1 uncultured bacterium
CGCTGGAAAACGCTTCGCGTTTCCTCAGCTCCGCACCCTTGCGGGTTCGAATCCCATGTACCGGGCACAAAAAAGAAAGGCCTCCATCACTGGAGGCCTAACAATTCAATGGTGGGCGATGAGGGATTCGAACCCCCAGCCTTGTGCGTGTAAAGCACCTGCGCTAACCGTTGCGCCAATCGCCCGCAGGGACTGAGTATAGCGGAAACCCTGCGTGGTTCACCGCTAATTCATAACGAAATCTAAGCGGCGACTTCGGTGCTCTTGTTCTCGTCGATAAAGAAGCGCTTGTACCAGATGAGGAACGTCAGCGTGGTATAGATCTTGCGCTGGTTGAGCGCGCGACCCTTAAAGTGATCGTCGAGCAGTTTCATGAGCGCATCGGTGTCAAAGAAATCAGCAGCCCACGGCGCGGTGAAGTATTCCTTTACGTAGTCGTAGTACTTTTGCTCGCGCAGCCAGAACTTGACCGGTACGGGGAAGCCCACCTTCTTGCGCGTTGCCCACTCGTCGGGCAGCGTGCGGTTGGCAGCGTGACGCAGAACGAGCTTGCAGCCTTCTTCGTTAACACGGTAGTTGGCGGGAATGTGCTCTGCAAACTCCATGACCTTCTTGTCCAGGAACGGGACGCGAAGCTCCAGAGAATGCGCCATGCACATCTTGTCGGCCTTGAGCAGGATGTCGCTCGGCAGCCACATGTTCATATCCAGATACTGTTTCTTGGAAAGCTCGCAGCAGTTGGGAACCTGCTTGTAGTACTCGGCGCACATCTCGGCGGCGTTCTTGCCGGTGTCATAAGCGGGCTTGAGCACCTCGTCGACCTCGGAGGGATCGAACACCTTTGCCTGACCCACATACCAGCGCTCGGGAACCTCGGCGCATTTCGTCAGGAAGTTGTGACCCTTAAAGTAGGGGAGATGCTGAACGAGTGAGCCCAGGGCGCGACGTACACCGAGCGGCACGCGCTTCTTAAAGGTGCGCATCTCGGGGGTGTCCTCGTACCACTCATAGCCGGCAAACAGCTCGTCGGCACCCTCGCCCGAAAGGACAACGGTGACCTCCTTGGAAGCCATCTGTGCCAGATAGTACAGCGGCACGCTGGACAGGTTCGATTGCGGCTCGTCCATGTGGTACTGGATATCGGGCAGTGCATCAAAGAACTCGTCGGCGGTGATCATCTTGCGCACGTTCTTGATGCCCAGCTTGTCGGAAAGCTCGGCGGCGTAGTTGGTCTCGTTGAAGTTCTTGTAATCGAAGCCGACAGAATACGTGGTATCGGGCATGAGACAGGCGGCAATGTAGCTGGAGTCCACACCGCCAGAAAGGAACGAGCCCACCTTAACATCGGCAATTCGGTGCGCAGCGACGCTTTCGTGCACGACCTTGTCGCACTCGTCCACGTACTCCTCGAAGGTCTTGGAGTTGTCGTCGGTGAAGTCACAGCTCCAGTAACGCTTGATGTCCATGGTGTTGGTCGTCAGGTCATACGTAAAGCAATGCGCCGGGGCAAGCTTGAACACGCCCTTAAAGAAGGTCTCCTCCGTGGCAGGGAATTGCAGCGTCAGGTAGGGGCGCAGCGCGTCGTGGTTGACAGCCTTCTCAAACTTGGGATGGTCCAGGAAGCTCTTGATCTCGGAGCCAAACAGCAGCGAGCCATCGGATGCCTGGTAGTAATAGAACGGCTTGATACCAAAGATGTCACGAGCACCAAAGAGTTTGTTCTTGTTCTGGTCGTGAATCACGAACGCGTACATGCCGCGCAGACGGTTGACCAGGTCCTCGCCCCACTCCTCGTAACCGTGTACCAGGACTTCGGTATCAGCGTTGCAGTGGAAGGCGTAGCCGGCCGCCTCCAGCTCGGCACGAAGCTCCTGGAAGTTGTAGATCTCTCCGTTGAAGACAATCGTGACCTTGCCGTCGTCGCTCGACATGGGCTGGGCTCCAGCTTCGGAAAGATCGAGAATCGAAAGACGACGAAAACCAAGGGCAACGTTGTCGACGATATGCTGGCCGCCCATATCGGGACCACGGTGGATGATGCGATTCATCATGGCCGTGAGAACCAGCTCACTCTGTTCATCTGTACCGGTAAAACCGACAAAACCGCACATGCAAGATCCTTTCTGCTGACGGCTCAGGTGTACTGCCGCAAGGATTGCGGCAGCTGATGTCAAATAATCTTTACTATCATGCCAATCTTTTGTTCCGTGATAGGGCATAAGCGCCGAGCGAACCGAAAAAACCACGTCCCGATCTTCAGGCGAAGCGGCGGGACGTGGTTGCGAACGCTATGTTAAAGAACAGCACCCAGATTTCCTTGGTTTTACACGGGGTGAACACTGTTGCCATTTATTAGACCACGGCACAGTCCATGCAATTTTTTAGAAGGCTGTGATGCGCGCAAGGTCAGGTGGCATATTAGGATGGTTGATAATACAGAATGTTTCATCGTTTCTGCCGCGGGACGTCTTCTGCCCTTTAAGGCTGAATTTAGCGAGAGAGGTCTTTGTATGTCGAGTCCGACACAAGAGAAGCTAACTCTGATGCGCTATATAGAGTTGCTCGAGGAAGATGACCTTGTTGTTTCCAGACCGAGCGCTTCGTGCGACCAGCGCATTGAGTTTGCGACTGATGACTCGCGCCAGGTGCGTCCGGGCACGTTGTTTGTCTGCAAAGGCCGTGCGTTTAAGCGCGAGTACCTGCTTTCGGCAATCGCCGATGGCGCCGTGGCCTACGTTTCCGAGGTCGATTACGATGTTGATCTTCCCGCGGTGATTGTGAGCGATATTCGTCGCACGCTCGCCGTGGTGGCAGATGCCTTTTATGGGCACCCGTCGGGTAAGGTGAAGGTCTGCGCCTTTACAGGCACCAAGGGCAAGTCGACCTGCAGCTTTTATCTGCGCGGCATCCTCGCCAACGAGGCCAAGCTTACGGGCTGTCATCGACCCGCTCTTAATACGGGCATTGAGTTCGACGACGGCATCGAGACGGGCCCTTCCAAGCTGACGACCCCCGAATCCTTCCTGCTGCAGTCTCGCATCGCACATGCTGCGGAGGCGGGTGCCCCGTGGCTGGTTATGGAGGCATCGAGTCAGGGCCTCAAATACGAGCGTACGGGCAAGATTGACTTTGAAGTCGGCGCCTTTACCAATATCGGCGAGGATCACATTTCGCCGATTGAGCATCCGACGCTCGAGGATTACTTTGCCAGCAAGCTCAAAATCTTCTTGCAGAGCCGTTTTGCCGTGGTCAATCTCGATATGGATAAGGTCGATCGCGTGCTCGAGGCGGCATCTCGTTGCGAACGTACGGTGACGTTCTCCCTGACCGATGAGCGTGCTGACGTGCTTGCGCTGGCGATTCGCAATGGCGACTGCGGCGTGGTGGCAACGGTGCGCACGCCCCGTTTTACGCGTGACATTGTGATTCCCACGCCGGTTAAGTTCAATGTGTCCAACGCGCTTGCCGCTATTGCCTGCGCCGAGGCCCTGGGCATTTCCGAAGAGGGTATCGTCCATGGCTTTGAGGGCGTCTTCGTTCCCGGTCGTATGGAGCTCTATCCGTCCGTATCGGGCAAAATCCTGGGCATCGTCGATTTTGCACATAACGGCATGAGCCTCGAGACACTCCTGCGCGACTTGCGCGAGAACTATCCCGAGCGTGAGCTGGCGGTTGTATTTGGCGCTACGGGCGGTAAGGGTGTCGATCGACGCACCACGATGGGCATCGCCGCTGGCAAGTATGCCGACCGAATCGTGATTACCGAGGATGACCCCGGCCCCGAGGATGTCGAGGACATCTGTGCCGAGATCGCGCGCAACGTTCAAGCGCAGGGAAATGATAACTGGCAAATCGTGACTGATCGCGTTGCCGCTATCGAGACTGCCGTGCGCGAAACTGTCCGTCCTGCCGTGGTCATCGTGACCGGTAAGGGCGAGGAAGAGTGTATGCTGCGCAAGAACGGACCCGAGCCTTGTGAGCGCGACGGTTCGATTCTCAAGCGCACCCTTGCGGCGTACGACGCCTAAGACCAGAAGCCCCTTCTACGTAATGGAGTGACCATGTCCCACAATACCCTGCCGACCGTCGCTGAGCTTTCGGGCGAGATACGCGAGCGTCTTGCCAAGGTTAAGTACGTCTTTACCGACCTGGACGCCACCATGCTCGCGCCCGGCTCGTGCGTGCTGCGCGACAACGACGGCAACCCCTCTACCAAGCTCGTCGAGGCTGTCGTGGCACTTGCCCGCGCCGGCATCCAGGTGGTCCCCACCTCGGGTCGCAATCGCACCATGATCCATGAGGACGCCCGCGTGCTCGGCCTCAACTCCTACATCGGCGAGATGGGCGGCCTGGTCATGTACGACCTCAAGGCCAACGACTGGGAGTACCTGACGGGCGACATGCCCTACGACCCCGCCTGCGGTCTCACGCCGCACCAGGTGATCGAGCAGACCGGCGTGTGCGAGAAGATCCTTGCCCGCTGGCCGCACAAGATCGAATACCACAACGACATGTCGACCGGCTACAAGTACCGTGAGGTCACCGTCGGCATGCGCGGCGATGTGCCCGACGATGAGGTCCAGGCCATCCTGGACGAGGCCGGCTGCGGTCTGGTCTGGGCTTGCAACGGCCATCTGACTCACCTGTCCAAGCCGACGACGCTCGAGCTTAATCGCGTCGAGGACGGCCGCGCCTTCAACATCAATCCGGCGGGTCTCAACAAAGGCGTTGCCATTGCGCGCTTCTGCGAGCACCTGGGGATTGAGCGCGAGGAGACGCTTGCGCTCGGCGACTCCGAGTCCGACTTCTACATGGCCGACCATGTTGGCATGTTCTGCCTGGTCGAGAACGGTCTGACGAGCGCCGGTGCCCCGGAGTTCTTGGACGCCTGCGACAATGCCTATATTACGCGCGGCAAGATTGTCGACGGTTGGGTGGCAACGGCCGAGCTGTTGGTCGCGGCCCGTTCGTAGCGCGACGCATCACGCATGGTCGCATTTTTCGAGAGAGAATCTGGTGAGGTAATGTCCGATATCGATAATCTGGCCGGGGACACGCGTCCGATCGGCGTGTTCGACTCGGGCCTGGGCGGCTTAACGGTCGCGCGAGCGATCGCAACGGCGCTTCCGCACGAGTCCGTCTACTATTTCGGTGACACTAAACGCTGCCCTTATGGCACCCGCACCGAGGACGAGGTTCGCTCGTTTGCGCTGCAGGCGGGCCGCTGGCTATCGAGGCACGACGTTAAGATCATGGTCATCGCCTGTAACACGGCGACCGCCGCGGCCTTGCGTCTGGCTCAGCAAGTGCTCGACGTTCCCGTGATCGGCGTGATCGCCCCGGGCGCACGCGCCGCCATCAACAGCACGCGTACGCGTCGCGTGGGCGTGCTCGCCACCAACCTCACCATTCGCTCGGGCGCCTACACACGCGCCATCCAGGATTTGGATGCTGGTGTCGATGTGTATGGCTGCCCGGCTTCGAGCTTTGTCGAGGTCGTCGAGCACGAGCTCGCCTCGGGCGCGCATCTGCAGGAGCAGTGGCTCGAGAACGAGGATATTTTTGATACGCCAGCCGTTCGCGCGCTGGTCGGCGCCACAGTCGAGCCGCTGCACGATCGTGGCATCGATACCGTGGTACTCGGCTGTACGCACTTCCCGCTGCTGGTGGGTCCCATCCGCCATGCGCTAGGACCCGGGGTGCGCGTGGTGAGCTCCGCCGAGGAGACCACCCGCGAGCTGACCGATATCCTCACGCGCCGTGAGCAGCTGGCGGGCGATACCGCCGAGCCACAGCATCGCTTTGCCACCACGTCTGACAACATTGCCGAGTTTGCGGTGGCGGGTAGCTTTATCTTTGGCCAGCCGCTTAAAAGCATCGAGCATGTCGATATCGACGAACTCGGTTAGGCTCGCAATGTCGCCGGAGGCTTCGCCACATCTTTTGCCGAAAGGATAGTTCCATGGAATACATGCAGGTCAACCGCGCCAACGGCCGCGCCGTCAACGAGCTGCGCCCCGTTAAGCTCACCCGCGGCGTCATGAAGCACGCCCACGGCTCGTGCCTGGCTGAGTTCGGCGACACGCGCGTACTGTGCGCCGCCACCATCGAGGAGGGTGTGCCTGGTTGGCGCAAGGGCGCCAAGGCCGGCTGGGTAACGGCGGAATATGCGATGCTACCGGCCTCGACCGGTAAACGCTGCAAGCGCGAGCATGCCAACCGCAAGGGCCGCTCCATGGAGATCGAGCGGCTTATCGGCCGCAGCCTGCGTACCGTCGTCAATATGAAGGCGCTCGGCGAGTACACCGTTACCGTCGACTGCGATGTGATTCAGGCCGATGGCGGCACGCGTACAGCGAGCATCACCGGCGCCTGGGTGGCGCTGCACGACGCCCTTGCCATGTGGGTCGAGGCGGGCAAACTCGAGCGCATCCCGCTCACGGGCCAGGTTGCCGCCATTTCCATGGGCGTTGTCGACGGCAACACCCTGCTCGACTTGGATTATTCCGAGGACAGCCACGCCGAGGTCGACATGAACCTCGTCGCCACCGATTCTGGTGAGATGATCGAACTCCAGGGTACCGGCGAGCAGGCGCCCTTCGACCGCAAGCGTCTCAACGCCCTGCTCGACCTGGGCGATAAGGGTATCGCCGAGCTCATCGAGCTTCAGCGCCAAGCCCTCGCCTAACCTGCCAAAAAGGGACAGGTTTATTTTGGCAGGTTTTATCTGGGAAAACGTCGAAGTATAAGACTGCCGTTGATTGAGACGGGAGAGAGGCCGAAGTCCTCGTCGTCCTCAACTCGGCATTGCTATAGAGACAAAGGAGACCAGCTATGGCACTTGAGAAGATTGACATCGACACCCTCGACCCGGCGGCGACCATCGTCGTGGCAACCGGCAACGCCCATAAGCTCACCGAGATCGAGGCCATTTTGGGCAAGGTCATGCCCGAGGTGCGCTTTGTGGCGCTCGGCCAGCTGGGCGATTTTGAGGACCCCGAGGAAAACGGCACGACGTTTTTGGAGAACGCCATCATCAAGGCGCAGGCTGCGGTCGAGGAGACAGGCCTTATGGCCATCGCCGACGATTCTGGCTTGGTCGTCGACGCGCTGGACGGCGAGCCGGGCGTGTATAGCGCGCGCTATGCGGGCGTACATGGCGACGATGCCGCCAACAACGCCAAGCTTCTCGTTAACCTGGAAGGCGTGGCAGACGAGGATCGTACCGCGCGCTTTATGAGCGTCGTCGCGCTTATCGATACGGACGGCCTGGTCACCTATGGCGAGGGCGCCTGCGAGGGCGTTATCGCGCACGAGGGCCGCGGCGACCATGGTTTTGGCTACGACCCGCTGTTCCTGCCGGTCGATACGCCGGGCAAGACCATGGCCGAGCTCACAGCGGACGAGAAGAACGCCATCAGCCATCGTTTCCATGCGCTCGAGCATCTGTCCGCCAAGCTGACGGGCGAGGAGTAGACCGTGCGTGCGGTGGTGCAGCGCGTGCTCAACGCTGGCGTGACAGTCGACGGCGAGTGCGTGGGCCGTATTGGACGCGGCTACCTGGTGCTGCTGGGTGTGGGCCATGGCGATACGCGTGCCGAGGCCGACAAGCTGTGGGGCAAGCTCCGCGGGCTGCGTATCAACGAGGACGAGAACGGCAAGACCAACTTGGCGCTGGCCGATGTCGACGGCGAGGTGCTCGTGGTGTCGCAGTTCACGCTGTTTGCCGACTGCCGCCACGGCCGCCGTCCGTCGTTTACGGATGCCGGCGCGCCCGATGTCGCTAACGAGCTCTATGAGTACTTCCTGACGCTCGTCGCCCAGGACGTTGGGCATGTGGCGCACGGCATCTTTGGCGCCGATATGAAGGTCGACCTGGTCAACGACGGTCCGTTCACCATTGTTCTGGACACAGACAATCTGTAAGTAGTCAATTTGGGACGGAGCTTTTTTAGCTGCTTGCGTATGGCTGCAGCAGGGTGCTATAGTATTAGAGTTTTGTCTATCTTAGGGGTATTATCCCCTTTTTGAATTGCACCCTCTGGAGGCCCTATTCATGGAAGAGATGGAAGTCAATCACGTCGACGACATCCACGAGAAGTTGACCGATATGGTGGGCGATCGCGTCAAGGTTAAGGCCAACATGGGCCGTACCCGCGTCATCGAGCGCATGGGCACCATCAAGAGCGTCCACCCCGCTGTCTTTATCGTTGAGGTTGACGAGCGTCGCGGCCGCAAATCGCGTCAGTCCTACCAGTACATCGATGTCCTTACCGGCCAGGTCGAACTGTTCGACCCCGAGAGCGGCGAACATATCTTTACCCCGCTCGGCAACCAGCTCGAGGAGCACTAACGGTGACCGATCGGTCCCTCATCCTTACCGCGCCGGCAAAGATTAACCTCTATCTGGGGGTTCATACCGAGCGCGACGCCCGCGGCTATCACAGGGTCGATTCCCTGATGGCAGCCGTCAGTCTTTCCGATACCGTGACGGTCACGCCGGCGCAGGCGTTGACCGTCCAGACGGTTCCGGCATCCGATTTTCCCATGCAAAAAAATACGGCCTATCGGGCGGCAATCGCTATGGCCGAGCGTTACGGTCGCGATGCCAACGTGTGCGTGACGATCGAAAAGCGTATCCCGCTGTGCGCCGGCCTGGGAGGCCCCTCGACGGATGCCGCTGCGGTCATCGTTGCCTTGGCCGAGCTGTGGGGTATCGACCGCGCCGACCCCGCGCTCGATGACATCGCTCGCGGTATCGGCGCCGACGTGCCGTTCTTTTTGCACACGAGTCCCGCATTCTACGTCGGCGGGGGAGATGTGCTGGCCACTGAGTATCCTGTGCTTCCGGCGACACCTGTCGTATTGGTCAAACCGCACGAGACGAGCGTTTCAACGGTTGAAGCGTATCGACGATTTGATGAGAGCCCGGTGCCCGCGGACAAACCCGGTGCGATTGCTTCTGTCTTACGCGCCGGCGATGCCGAGGCGGCATATGCGCTCGTTCATAACAATCTGGGCGTCATATCCGCGCAGATGGAGCCGCGGATCCAGGCGGTTCTCGACTGGCTGCGCGCACAGGAGGGAACCGTTGCCGTGGACGTGTGCGGTTCGGGTGCCTGCTCGTTTGCCATTTGCGATACCGTCGCTGCAGCAGTCCATCTTGCGGGAGCTGCCCAGCAAAATGGCTGGTGGGCCTGCGCGACTGAGCTTATTCCCAACACGGTTCAAATCGACGCGCCAAAGAAATAAAAATTTCTCTAGCACACGACGAAAATCTTTGTTACTATAGTTGAGCTAACGGGTTGTGGCTCAGTTTGGTAGAGCACTGCGTTCGGGACGCAGGGGTCGCTGGTTCAAATCCAGTCAACCCGACCAGAGCATGAGGAGGGACCGCTTCTTGCGGTCCCTTTTTTTAGCTATTGTTGTGATACCGCGACACCCGCGGTATACTCATTCGAGCTTGTCTCGCTGTATTGTGGAGGTCTACATGTTTGGACTGAGGGCTCCTGAGCTCATCATTATTCTCGTCGTTGTCTTGATCATCTTCGGGCCTAAGAACCTGCCGAAGCTCGGCAAGTCTCTCGGCTCTACCGTCAAGAATATCCGAGAGGGTATGGAGGGCGACGATAAGGGCGAAACCAAGCAGGCCGAGGACGTTGTGGTCGAGGAGTCCAAGGAGGACAAGGAGATCGCAGAGCTCGAGGCCAAGCTCGCTGCTGCCAAGAAAAAGCAGGCAGAGGACAGCGACGCGGACGCAGAGTAGTCCCATCCCTTTGGGGTGAGCACCTGACCGGCTTGCCCGCAGGCTAGCCGGTCTTTTTCGTTTTGTTGACAGTTGATCGTTACATCATAGTTGGGGAGATATCCGTATGGACGCAAGCCAGATCGTACTGACCGCTGAGGGCCGCCAGAAGCTCGTTGAGGAGCTCGCTTGGCGTGAGGGCGATTACGCCAAGGAGATCGTCGAGGACATCAAGGAAGCCCGCGCGTTCGGCGACCTTTCGGAGAACTCCGAGTACGATGCCGCCAAGGACAAGCAGGCCCAGAATGCTGCTCGCATTGCCGAGATTCAGGCCATCCTCGCCAACGCTCAGGTTGCTGCCACCACGGGCGATCTGACCGTCTCCATCGGTTCCACCGTTTCTCTGATCGATCCCAACGGTGAGGTCATGGAAGTCACGCTCGTCGGTACCACCGAGACCAACTCGCTCGAGCACAAGATCTCTAACGAGTCTCCGGTCGGTCACGCCATCATCGGTCACGGCGAGGGCGACTCCGTTGAGGTCGTTACGCCTTCTGGCAAGACCCGCGTCTACACCATCGCCAAGATCGCACGCTAGACCACGGTCCCGCGTAAAGGTATGTTTTCGCTCCCTGGGACCGAATCCTGGGGAGCGTTTTAGTTTGAGGAGCTAACTTATGGCAGAGAACCAGAACGTCGCCGATCAGGCCTCGACGCTCAACGACGAGCGCGCCACGCGTCTGGCAAAGCGCGCCGCCCTGTTCGAGGCGGGGCAGAACCCCTATCCCGAGCACTCCGAGATCGAGGACTATGTCGTCGACATTGAGGCCAAATATGCCGATCTTGCCGATGGCGAGGATACTGAGGACGTCGTGAAGATCGGCGGCCGCGTGGTCGCCAAGCGTGGCCAGGGAAAGATCATGTTTATCGTCGTGCGCGACGCTACCGCCGAGATTCAGCTGTTCTGCCGCATCAACGACATGGACGAGGCAGCTTGGAATACGCTCAAGGCTCTCGACCTTGGTGACATCCTGGGCGTGACCGGCGTGGTCGTGCGCACCAAGCGCGGCCAGCTCTCCGTCGCCCCCAAGAGCGCGACCCTGCTCTCCAAGGCCGTTCGTCCGTTGCCCGAGAAGTTCCACGGTCTTTCCGATAAGGAGACCCGTTATCGTCAACGCTATGTTGACCTGATTGCCAACGACGATGTTCGCGAGACCTTCCGCAAGCGCTCGCAGATTCTCTCCACCTTCCGCCGCTTCATGGAATCTGACGGCTACATGGAGGTCGAGACCCCCATCCTGCAGACCATTCAGGGCGGCGCTACGGCCAAGCCGTTTATTACGCACTTCAACGCGCTCGATCAGGAGTGCTACCTGCGCATTGCTACCGAGCTGCACCTCAAGCGCTGCATCGTCGGTGGCTTTGAGCGCGTCTTCGAGATCGGCCGCATCTTCCGCAACGAGGGTATGGACCTCACCCACAACCCCGAGTTCACCACGATGGAGGCCTATCGTGCCTTCTCCGATCTCGAGGGCATGAAGGCACTCGCCCAGGGCGTCATCAAGGCTGCCAACAAGGCTATCGGCAATCCCGAGGTCATCGAGTATCAGGGCCAGACCATCGACCTTTCTGGTGAGTGGGCCAGCCGTCCCATGACCGACATCGTCTCCGACGTGCTCGGCAAGCAGGTCACCATCGACACGCCGGTCGAGGAGCTTGCTGCCGCCGCGCGCGAGAAGGGCCTGGAGATCAAGCCCGAGTGGACTGCTGGCAAGATCATCGCCGAGATTTACGATGAGCTGGGCGAGGACACCATCGTCAACCCGACGTTCGTGTGCGATTACCCCATCGAGGTCAGCCCGCTTGCCAAGCGTTTTGAGGACGACCCGCGCCTGACGCACCGCTTTGAGCTGGTTATTGCCGGTCACGAGTACGCCAACGCGTTCTCCGAGCTCAACGACCCGGTCGACCAGGCCGAGCGCTTTGCCGCCCAGATGGCCGAGAAGGCCGGCGGTGACGACGAGGCCATGGAGTATGACGAGGATTACGTGCGCGCCCTCGAGTACGGTATGCCTCCCGCGGGCGGCATCGGCATCGGTATCGACCGCGTGGTCATGCTGCTCACCAACCAGGCTTCTATCCGCGACGTGCTGCTGTTCCCGCACATGAAGCCCGAGAAGGGTTTCCAGTCCGGTGCCGCTGCCGCCAAGGCTGCCGAGGCCGGCAACGCCGCGAGCCCGTTCGTTAAGCCGCTTAAGCCCACGCTCGATTACTCCAAGATCGCCGTTGAGCCGCTGTTTGAGGAGTTCGTCGACTTTGATACCTTCTCCAAGAGCGACTTCCGCGCTGTGAAGGTCAAGGCATGCGAGGCCGTCAAGAAGTCCAAGAAGCTGCTGAACTTTACGCTCGACGACGGCACCGGCACCGACCGCACCATCCTCTCCGGTATTCACGAGTACTACGAGCCCGAGGACCTGGTCGGTAAGACCCTGCTCGCCATCACCAATCTGCCTCCGCGCAAGATGATGGGCATCCCCAGCTGCGGCATGCTGATCAGCGCTGTCCACGAGGAGGAGGGCGAGGAGCGCCTCAACCTGATCCAGCTCGATGCTTCCATCCCCGCCGGCGCAAAGATGTACTAGGGGGTTACGGCGTTTTACCAAACGCCGTAACCGCTCGACGCTGCGCGCCGCCCAGAGCGACAATTTGTCATTCAAAAGGCAAGGCATGACCAGAAGGTCTATGCCTTGCCTTTTTCATGCCAACTTGTTCGCTCTGGACGTCGCTCGCTGTCCGTCCTCTATCTGCGGCGTTGACTTGGTTGACACTTAGAACATCGATGTAGTCATTGTGGACGTTCTTAAACGACTACCCACGGCTATTGCGCGCATGGTTCGCATGACAGCCGTCTCTTTTATGTTTCCTTTAGCCGTTGCTGCCTAGGATGGGGGTTAGTCGGTAGGAAGGGAGCGTCTATATGGACGACGCGAGCGAGCGTTCAATCGAAGAGGACATGCTCGATCAGTTCAATTACTTTGATGATGAGGACGAGGAGCTGATCGACCGTCGCGAGCCAGCGCCGCTTGATTCCTTTGATCTGGTCGATGAAGAGCCCGACGAGGACGAGGGCGAATCGGCGGAGCCCTCACAGCCTTCGCGCCTTGACTCGCTGCTTTCGAGAGCCCCCATGCACCACGGTGTCCGTGCCGGCGCGCTCCATATGAAAACTGACTGGCACCAGATCGTGACGGCAGGCGATGAGCTTGCCGTCGATGCGCCGCTCACCGATAAATCATCCATCATCTGCCGCACCGGCATGCTTATGCTGGCAAGCGGAACGGGTGCCTGGCGCGTGCGCGATACCATGAATCGTGTTGCCGCCGTACTCGGTGTCACCATCCACGTTGACTTAAGTCTTCTGTCGTTTGAGTGCACCTGCATCGAAGATGGTCACTGCTTTAATGAGGTCGTCAGCTTGCCCACAACGGGCGTCAATACCCATCGCATTTGGATGATGGAGAGTTTCCTCAAGGAAATCGAGACCTATGGTCGTCGCTTCACGGTGCACGAGTATCACGAGATGCTCAAGACCGTTGAGAGTTCAAAACCTGATTACGCGCCTTGGCAACAGGGCCTTGCGGCGGCCTGCGCCTGTGGCGCCTTCGTTTTTTTGCTCGGCGGCGGCCCTATCGAGATGGCCTGCGCGTTCGTGGGCGCGGGTGTCGGCAACTTTGCCCGCTCCCATATTCTCAAGCAAGGCCTTGGTCAGTTCAGCGCGCTGACGACCGGCGTTGCGCTCGCTTGCGTTTCGTATCTGCTGGCATTGCTCGGCCTTGGCCAGGTCATACCGGGGGCAATGTCGCACCAAGAAGGCTATATCGGCGCCATGCTCTTTGTGATTCCCGGCTTTCCACTCATTACGGCAGGCCTCGACATCGCTAAGCTCGACATGCGAAGCGGTATCGAGCGCCTTTCATATGCCGTATCGATTATTGTGATGGCGACCCTCGTAGGTTGGATGGTTGCCGAGTGTGTTGGCCTGGCGCCGGACGACTTTGCCCCACTGGGCCTTTCGCCGCTTGCCCTTACGCTCCTGCGCGTGGTGATGAGCTTCGTTGGCGTATTCGGCTTCTCGGTGATGTTCAACAGCCCGGTAAAGATGGCCGCGGCAGCTGGGTTGATCGGCGCCGTGTCCAATACCCTGCGTCTGA
This sequence comes from uncultured bacterium, assembly GCA_905216075.1. GTDB lineage: Bacteria > Actinomycetota > Coriobacteriia > Coriobacteriales > Coriobacteriaceae > Collinsella. Next base: position 13,957 of record CAJMSO010000002.1, read on the forward strand.
CCCTTGTCGATGCGCCGACGATGATTCCCTTCCTGGGCCTCAGCACGGGAATGCCTCCCGAGGCAGCAGCGTTTATCGGCGCGCTGGTATCGGGGCTGCTCGCAAGCTTGGCTGAAGTCAAGCTCACCTACCCGCGCATCGCCCTCACGGTGCCTTCGATTGTCATTATGGTGCCGGGCTTGTATCTGTATCGCTCGATGTATTACATGTGCACCTTCGACACGGTCAATATGCTCGGCTGGTTTGTGCGCGCAGTGCTCATCGTAGCGTTTCTGCCCGTTGGACTGGGTGTGGCGCGTACGCTCACCGACCCTCGCTGGCGCCACACCAGCTAATTGGTACAAGGGGGACAGGTTACTTTGCACCAAATGAGTTGCGGTGAAATAGGGACTGAATTGCTGCTTAAAGGGTCAAAACAGTCCGTATTCCACCGCAACTTATGGGGTCGGGGGATTATCGGTGCCCTGCATCTTCATAAACTCAACGCTTACGAAGCGCATGCGTTTCGTGCTAGGCTGGTTCCACCACATAAGTAGTCGCAGACGCGCGTACCACGGGCGGGCGAGATGAAGTTCCAACAGCTCCATCTTGCCCGCCCGTTTTTGTTGCGTGGCGCCGCGGTACAACACAGAGAGGAATCTGCCCTTTATGCCTATCAACAAACGAGAGAGCCTGCTGTTCACCTTTATCATGTGCTTTTGCATGGTGCTCTGGATGAGCATCTACAACGTTGCCCTGCAGCACGGGGCCATCAACGGCGAGGTCGTTGCCACTGCGTGGCTCGGCTTCCCCGTTGCCTACATTTTTGCCATGTGCTGCGACTGGTTCGTCGCCAGCCCGCTCGCCAAGGGTTTCGCCTTTAAGTACTTGGTCACGCCGGGCAAGAGCTCGCCACTTGCCATGACGCTCGCCGTCAGCTCCTGCATGGTCGTTCCCATGGTCATCATCATGTCGCTGTACGGTGCCTGTGAGGGTCTGACGCACATGCCCGGCGGCATCCTTGCGAACCTGTATTCCGTGCCCGCGATCTGGATGATCAACATCCCGCATAATTTTGTGATGGCGCTGCCGTGGAACCTTTTGGTAGCCGGTCCGATTTCCCGCTTCGTCTTCCGTCGCGCCTTCCCTGTGGGGACGGTTTTCGAGGAGGAGCATGCCGAGCTCTTGGAGCAGGCTATGGCTCCTGAGTGCGAGTAGCTCGCTTAGGGATCTGCTGAGCGCGGGCGACTTGCTTGGTTGGAGCCCTAAGCGTGGATAGCTCTCTCGGCGACATCGCGGGCGTGAGCGGTGCGCATGACCGGAGGGCCCGTGCTGCTCCGTTGCCCGACGTGCTAGCGCGCAGAACAATCTGTTGGTGCATTCGGCGGCTGCTGAAGCGTTTCGGCAGCCGCTTTTTATACGGAGTTTAAATACAACAGTCTGTTGTATTACGTAGAGTGGTATATCTCTAGCGGGAAAAATGCGAGAGACGGAGCATTATGGCGTTGCTAGTAGGACTGGACGTAGGGTCGACGACGACCAAAGTTTACGCGATGCACGAGGATATGACCGAGGCGTGGTGGGGATATCGCCGCCACGGGGCGTGTCAGACAGCGAGCGTGCGCGCCATGCTCGGCGAGCTCGCCGAGCGCTTTCCCCATGAGTCACTGCGCGTTGCGGTGACCGGCTCGGGTGCGCGCGATATCGCGACCGCGCTGGGCGCCTCGTACGTTCAGGAGGTGGTCGCCAACGCGCTCGCGATCAGCAGGTTCTATCCGCAGACGCGCTGCGCCATCGAGCTGGGCGGCCAAGACGCCAAGATGATCTTCTTCCGCACCAACGATAAGGGAGACATCGAGGTTGCCGACATGCGCATGAACGGCTCGTGCGCAGGCGGTACCGGTGCATTTATCGACGAGATGGCAAAGCTCATGGGGGTCGGCACCGAATCGGGCGAGTTCGAGCAGCTCGCAAGCCGGGGAACGACCGTCCACGAGGTCTCGGGCCGCTGCGGCGTGTACGCAAAGACCGATATCCAGCCGCTGCTCAACGAGGGCATTCCTACCACCGACCTGGCGCTTTCGGCGCTTCACGCGGTCGCCCGCCAAACGATCGGCGGTCTGGCCCAGGGTATCGACATCGAGCCGCCGGTAATCTTCGAGGGCGGTACGCTCGCCTACAACCCCACACTGGTCCGCGTGTTCCGGGAGCAACTGAATCTATCGGACGATCAGGTTATCGTCCCGCGCGATCCGCAGATCATGGTCGCGCGCGGTGCCGCCCTGTCGCTGACCGACATGTTCGCATCGTCCCAACCGATCGACCTTCCCGACGCTTTTGTCCGGCTGGATAAGCTCGAGACGGTCGCGCCCGCAAGCGGGGAGGGACGTCTTGCCCAGCCCTTTTTTGCCACACCTGCCGAGCAGGCGGATTTTACGGCACGCCATGGCAAAGAGACGCCGGCAAAGGGTCCGGATGCGTATGCGCCCGGAGAGACGGTGCGTGTGGCGCTCGGTATCGATTCGGGGAGCACGACGACCAAGTTCGCCCTGGTCGATGAGGCGGGTGAGCTTGTCGATTCGTTCTACGCGTCTAATAACGGCAGACCGCTCGACGTCGCCCAACAGGGTCTTGTCAGCTTGAAGAACCGCTGGGAGACAGCGGGAGTCACGCTTGCGATCGATGCCGTGGGCACCACGGGATACGGCGAGGAGCTTTTCGCGCGCGCGTTCCACGCCGACTACCATACGGTCGAGACGGTCGCGCACGCCCGCGCCGCGTGCGCATGCGTTCCCGATGCGACCTTCGTGCTCGACATCGGCGGACAGGATATGAAGGCCATCTGGCTCAACCACGGCGTGCTGACCGATATCGTCGTCAACGAGGCGTGCTCTGCGGGCTGCGGCTCGTTCCTCGAGGGTTTTGCCAAAAACCTCGGAATAGCCGTTGAGGATATCGCGACCGAGGCATTTTCGTCCAAAGCCCCCGCCGTTCTCGGCAGCCGCTGCACGGTGTTCATGAACAGCAGCGTCGTTTCCGAGCAGCGGCGCGGTAAGGGTCCGGGCGACATCATGGCCGGTCTCTGCCGTTCGATTATCGAGAACGTGTTCACCAAGGTCATTCGCGTTTCAAATCTCAACCGTCTGGGCGACAAAGTCGTCGTCCAGGGCGGCACGTTCCGAAACGACGCGGTGCTGCGCGCATTCGAGCAGTATCTGGGCAAACCCGTCACGCGTGCGCCCCACCCGGGGCTGATGGGCGCTATCGGTATCGCCCTGCTCGCGCGCGAGGAATGCCGCAAGGGCGACGCCGGCACGTCGTTTATCGGGCTCGATGCCGTGGAGCGCTTCGAGCATCGCGAGTTCGGCGGCGTTACCTGCCGTCGGTGCAACAACCGCTGCCAGCGCGCGGTCGTGGCATTTGGCGACGGCTCGCTTTACGTCACGGGCAATCGCTGCCCGCGCGGCGGCGCCATCTCATGGGATGAGCTCGTGCGCGAGGTTCCCGCGGCGGAGGAGCTGCGTCCGCAGGGTGCTTGCGAGGCACAGGCACCCGGCACGGGGCGCGACCGGACCGCGGCTGCCCCCAATCTCTTTGTCGACCGCGAGAAGCTGCTGTTCGAGTCGTACCCCACGGTTCCCGTCAGCGGGGGGCGCGATGTCACGATCGGCATTCCCCGTGTGCTCGAGTTCTGGGACACCATGCCGTTCTGGTCGACGTTCTTCAGCACGCTCGGCTTTAAGGTGCGCGTCTCGGGACGCAGCACCAAGGCGATGTACGAGCGCGGTCTGGCGCACGTCACATCCGACACCGTGTGCTTCCCGGCCAAGCTCGTCCACGGGCACATCCGCAATCTCGTCGACGCCGGCGTCGACCGCATCTTCATGCCCGTCATCACGACGGTGCCCACCGAAAACACCGCCTCTACCAGCGAGTGGATGTGCGCCGTCGTAAAGGGATACCCCTACGTGATGCGCAATTCCGATAACCCGGAGGAGCGTTTCGGCGTTCCGTTCGATACGCCGCTGTTCCACTGGTACGACGAGGGCGACCGAAACCGCCAGCTCAAGGCGTGGTGCAAGGAGACCTTCGATATCGATGCCGACCTGGTTGCCAAGGCGACCGAGCAGGCGGACCGCGCGCAGGAGACGTTTGAGAACCAGCTGCAGCTGCGCGGCAGGCAGGTGCTCGAGAACGTGCACGAGGACGGCGGCTACGCGGTGGTGATCGCTTCGCGCCCGTACCACAACGACCCGCTGGTCAACCACGGGCTGCCCAAGCTCTTCTCTGAGCGCAGCATCCCCGTGCTGACGCCCGATGCGGTGCCGGGGGTCTGCAACGTCGATCTTTCCAACAGCCGCATCGACATCGTGAACAACTACCATGCGCGCATGCTGTCGTGCGCGGTCATCGTCGCATCGACGCCCGAGCTCGAGCTCGTGCAGATGGGCAGCTTCGGCTGCGGCCACGATGCGTATCTCACCGACGAGATCGCGCGCATGATGGGCGAGATGGGCTCCAAGGTTCCGATGATGATCAAGCTCGATGAGAGCGACGTCGCCGGTCCCATGGGCATTCGCGTGCGTTCGTTTATCGAGTCGGTCAACCGTCGTCGCGCGGAGGAGCGTGCCGAGGGCGCCCGGGTGCACGCGGTCCATCCGCTCGACGACCCGTATAAGGTCAAGTACACCAAGCGCGACCGGCACGACAAGATCGCGCTGGTCCCCAACACCTCCCATGCGTTCTGCAGGCTCATGACCGCGGCGATGCGCAATCAGGGCGTGCGCGCCGAGGCCCTTGATATCGGGCGCGAGGATGCCATCCGCCTGGGCAAACGCTATGTGCACAACGACATCTGCTTCCCCGCGCAAATCGTGATCGGCGAGGCGCTCGCGGCACTCGAGAGCGGTAAGTACGACCCGCACGACGTCGCCGTGGTGACTGGCAAGTATATCGGCGACTGCCGCCTGACGCACTACATGCCCCTGCTGCGCCGCGCGCTCGACGACGCGGGATACGACTATGTCCCGGTGCTCACCAACGACGACGTCGATGCCCACAATGCGCATCCGGGCTTCAAGCTCGGCCTTGGCCCGAGCATCCAGATCGCCTACGGTCTTCCCATGATCGATGCCCTCGAGGCCATGCTTAGGCGCATCCGTCCCTACGAGCTCGAGAAGGGCGCGGCGGACGCTGCGTTCGACCGCGCGCTCGATGAGGTTATCGAGGGCATGGAGCGCTCCGGGCTGAGAGGCCAGGCGACGGGCTTCAAACGCGCGCTTGCGATCATGGACGCCGTTCCGTACGACCGCTCGAACCCGCATCCGACCGTTCTCATCGTGGGCGAGTACCTGCTCAATTTCCATCTCGGCGCCAACCACGAGATCGAGCGCTACCTCGAGGACAACGGGCTCGAGGTCATCGAGGCGCGCATGACCGACGTGATCCGCAAGACCTATTTCTACAAGCATGCGCAGTCGCGCGAGTTCCACGTCGACCTGTCGCTGCCCGAAAAGGCCTGGTACGCCACGGCGGACAACCTGTTCGAGCTCGCGCACGACCGTTGCGACCGCCTGGGCGCGGCGAGCCCGCTCTACGAGCCGCCGACGCGCTGCAGTATGAAGGCTTTCTTGCGGAGCGGGAGAGCGGTCGCCCGACGCAGTATATCCTCGGCACATGGGAGTTCATGGGACTTCCCTTTTCTGTGGGCGAGGGCGTGCTGATTCCGGCGGAGATTCTCGAGCACGCCAAGCGCGGCTGCCGCAACTTCGTGATCCTGCAGCCGTTCGGGTGTCTGCCCAACCATGTCGTGGGGCGCGGGCTCATCCATGCGCTCAAGGAGCAGTATCCCACGGCGCAGTTCCTGCCGCTCGACTACGATCCCGACGTGAGCTTCGCCAACGTGGAGAACCGTCTTCAGATGCTCATCATGAACGCCAAGGCGCAGGGGTGCGGTGAGGCGCATGGCGAGACCGCGTAAGGACGCCGATGCGCCCGATGTACGCACCCGTATCATCGAGGCGTTTTGGGAGCTCATCGAGAACAACAGCATCTTCGAGCTGTCGGTTGGCGAGGTGACCCGCGCCGCCCAGTGCAATCGCGGAACGTTTTACTACTATTTTCACGATTTCGATGAACTCGTCGCCATCGCCATAGCCCAGCTGCTGCAGGATAACGAGCTCATCACCGATGCCCTCTGGCATTTTTCGAGCGAGGGCGACCTTTCGGCGTTCGACCGGCGCGACGTCCGCTGCCTGCTGCGGCGCATCGTCATCACCATGAGGGCGGGTGCCGCCGAGCAGGTCGTGCAGGGCATCCATACGATCATCATCGACCGCGTGAGAGAGATCGTCCACCCCGACGGAGAAGAGCTCAAGGCAGATTCGAGCTTTGCGGTGGGCTTTCTGGTCTCGGGCATCATGGGCTTTGTGATAGCGGTCGGCTTTGCCCGGGAGGGCGGCGAGGAGATAGACCTCGAGCAGCCGGGGGACAGCGCGTGCGCGTACCTGAGGGCGGTCGCCATGCAGACGGTGGAAACGGTCGCGCAAGTCGAGGGCGTCGATACATCCGAGCTGCTCGAACGCGTCTCCAAGGAGGCCGATGCCTATCGCGCATCGCGTGCGACGAGTCCCGACGTGGTGAAAGACGCCTAGGGTTTCTCTTGCGGGGCGCCTGTCGCGCATCGCGCGGTGAGTCCCGCGATGCGGTCATAACCTGCATTCATGTGAGCCGGGTTTATAGATATTCCTCCAGCTGTTAACATAGACAACCTGTGGGTAAAGAGACAAAAGCGCCGCCGACGGGCGGGCGTTTTGATTTCGATGAACTCATGTAAGGAAACGAGCATGTTAGATAGATTTACCGATCGAGCGCGCAAGGTCATGTCGATGGCCAAACAGGAGGCGCTCGATCTGCACTCAAATAAGGTGGGCACCGAGCACCTGCTGCTCGCACTCGCCAAGGAGGACGAGGGCATCGCTGCCGAGGCGCTGCGCTCGCTTGATATCTCCTACGACGACATCATGGACACCCTCAAGGAGGTCCAGACCACGGTTCCCGAGCCCAGTGAGGAGACCGAGGCGGCCAAGCTCGCCTTTACGCCGCTCGTCATTAGCGTGATGGAGCGTTCATTCCGCGTGGCGCGTGAGAACAACCAGACCTACGTGTCGACCGAGCACCTGCTCATCGGTATCGTCGAAGAGGGCAACGGCATGGCCATGGACATCCTCATGCGCCTGGGTGTGTCGTCCGCCTCCATCAAAAAGGCTATCGAGAAACTCACCGCCAAGGACCAGGACAAGAAGCGTCCGCTCGCCGGCGCCGGTGCTGGTCGTCCCGGTGCGGGCCTGCCGTTCTTTAGCGGCTCGGATGCCTCTCAGCAAAAGGGGAGCGGCACCGACACGCTCAAGCAGTTCGCCACCAACCTCACTCAAAAGGCGCGCGACGGCGAGCTCGATCCCGTGATTGGCCGCGAAAAGGAAGTCCAGCGCATGATGGAGATCCTTTCGCGCCGCACCAAGAACAACCCGCTTATCCTGGGCGACCCCGGCGTGGGCAAGACGGCCATCGTCGAGGGCCTGGCGCAGCAGATCGCTGCCGGCAACGTGCCCGAGAATCTCATGAACCAGAACATCTGGACGCTCGACCTGCCGGGCCTCGTTGCGGGCGCCAAGTATCGCGGTGAGTTTGAGGAGCGCCTCAAGAACGTGATCCAGGAGGCCACCGAAGCTGACGACGTCATCCTGTTTATTGACGAGATGCACACCATCATCGGTGCCGGCTCTGCCGAGGGCTCCATCGACGCGAGCTCCATGCTCAAGCCCGTGCTCGCGCGCGGTGCCTTCCAGATTATCGGCGCCACCACGGCCGAGGAATTCCGCAAGTACCTCACCAAGGACCCGGCCTTCGAGCGTCGCTTCCAGACCATCGATGTCGAGGAGCCGAGCGTCGAGGACACGGTCAAGATCCTGACCGCGCTCAAGCCGCGCTACGAGGAGCACCACCATGTGCAGGTGCCCGCCGATGTGCTGAACGCCACCGTGACCCTGAGCGAGCGGTATATCACCGACCGCTACCTGCCCGACAAGGCCATCGACCTCATTGACGAGGCCGGCGCCCGCGCCCGCATCGCCGCCAACCGCGCGCCCGAGCCGGTGCGCGAGGCCGAGCATCGCGTGGAGGAGCTTAAGGCCGCCGCGCAGGAGGCCACCGAGAGCGACGACATGAACAAGGCCGCCGAGATCACCGAGCAGCAAAAGGCTGCCGAGATTGAGCTCGCCGAGGCCAAGGCTGCCTGGACGACCGAGCTCGACGCCAGCCCGCTCACCATCGATGTCTCCCAGATTGCCGACATCGTGTCCGTGACCTCGGGCGTGCCGGTTTCCTCGCTCACCGAGAGCGAGAGCCGGCGCCTGCTGCAGACCGAAAGCGTGCTCAAGACGCGCATCATCGGCCAGGATGAGGCAGTCGAGGCCGTCGCCAAGGCCGTGCGCCGCAGCCGCTCGCCGCTCAAGGACCCGCGTCGTCCCGGTGGCAGCTTTATCTTCCTTGGTCCCACCGGCACAGGCAAGACCGAGCTCGCCAAGACGCTCGCCGAGTATCTCTTTGGCAGCAAGGACGCGCTCATCAGCTTCGATATGTCGGAGTTTGGCAGTGAGTTCGAGGTCTCCAAGCTCATCGGTAGCCCCCCGGGCTATGTGGGCCACGACGAGGGCGGCCAGCTCACCAAGGCTGTTCGCCGTCACCCGTACTCGGTCGTGCTGTTCGACGAGATCGAGAAGGCGCACCCCGACATCTTCAATATCCTGCTGCAGGTGTTGGAGGAGGGCCGTCTGACCGATAGCCAGGGCAAGACGGTCGACTTCCGCAATACGGTGATCATCATGACGTCAAACGTGGGCGCCCGCGAGATCGCGCAGGATGCGAGCGTTGGCTTTGGCACCACCGGCGAGCAGGGCCTCACCTCGAGTGAGATCCGCGGCCGCGCGATGGGCGAGCTCAAGCGCCTGTTCCGCCCCGAGCTGCTCAACCGTATCGACGACATCGTGGTGTTCCAGAAGCTCTCGGGCGAGAACCTGACCAAGATTGCGCACCTGCTGGTGGACGATCTGCGCCAGCGCCTGATCGCAAACGGCATGAACATCAAGCTTACCGATGCGGCCTACGACAAGATTGTGGCGGAGGGTACCGACCTCACCAACGGCGCGCGTCCGCTGCGTCGTGCCATCCAAAAGCTCATCGAGGATCCGCTGTCCGAGGAACTGCTGGCTGGCGAGTGGGGCGAGGGCGATACCGTCCTGTGCGACGTGGCCGATGGCAAGTTTGTCTTTAGCCGCGGCACGGGCGAGATCCCGGCACCGCGTCCGGCGGGCACGCTTGGTGGCGATACCGCCCCGGCGGTACCGCACACCGGCAACGCCGCGCCCGTGAGCGGCGGCGTGACCTCGGGCCCCGGCGGCATGATGCAAGCCGGTTCCGGCGCGCTGTAGGGCGTGGCGACAATTTGATACGCGCAATCGAGGCGCTCCGGAAAGGGCGCCTCGATTTGTAGAGCTGCGGAAGTTGTGACCGTTACGCTATACGGTCCACCGTTAGCCGATGATGCGAGGGCGCTCGGCGTTTTCGACTGGTTTATGCACGCAAAGTCTGGGAATATACAAGTCGCATGTCTTACTGTCTAACCAGTTGCGCCAAGGAGGCACCATGGACTACAAGATTACCGGCTACGAGCCCGCCCAGCTGTTCCATTTCTTTGAGGAGGTCAGCGCGATCCCCCGTGGGTCTGGCAACGAGAAGGGCATCAGCGATTTCCTGGTTGCGTTTGCCAAGGAGCGCGGTCTCGATGTGTACCAGGACGAGGTCTACAACGTCATCATTCGCAAGCCCGCATCTGCCGGTGCCGAGAATGCCCCGACCGTGATGCTGCAGGGCCACATCGATATGGTGTGCGACAAGTTGGGCTCCGTTGAGCACGACTTTACGACCGATGGTATCGACCTGGTCGTCAAGGACGGCGTCCTCACCGCTAACGGCACCACTCTGGGCGCCGACAACGGTATTGCCGTCGCGCTTATGCTTACCGTGCTCAACGACGATTCGATTACCCATCCGGCCCTCGAGTGCGTGTTCACCACCGACGAGGAGACTGGCCTGGTCGGCGCCGAGACGCTCGACAAGTCCCAGATTAGCGCCCGCACCATGATCAACCTTGACTCCGAGGAAGAGGGCGTTGCCACCGTCAGCTGTGCCGGCGGCGTCGTCGTTACCTACACCTGCCCGATCGCGCGCGAGCACAAGACCGGTAGCACCCTCACGCTCGACATCTCCGGCCTGCTGGGCGGCCACTCCGGCAGCGATATCAACCTGGAGCGCGGCAACGGCAACCTCATCATGGCCCGCATCATCGACCGCCTGATGGTTGCCGGCGAGCCCGCCATCGTTAGCTTTAACGGCGGCACCAAGGACAACGCCATCAACCGTGAGTGCAAGGCTGTTCTGGTCTACGCCGACCACGCTGCCGCCGAGGCCGCGGCCCAGATCGCAAAGGGCATCATCGCCGACGTCACTGCCGAGCTCGAGGTCTTCGACCCCGGCTTTACTTGCACCGTCGAGATTGCCGACGACGCCGAGGTTGAGGCCATGGACCAGAAGTCCGCGCTTGCCCTCATCCGCGCCCTGCGCCTTGCCCCTAACGGCGTGATTCGCCGCAACGTCGCCACCGACGGCTCCGTCGAGGTTTCCTCCAACATCGGCGTGGTCGCCACCTCCGATGACGAGGTCAAGATTATGCTGTCCCCGCGCTCTTCGATCACCTCGCTGCAGAACGAGTTCAAGGACCGTCTGCAGACGCTGGCCGATGTCCTGGGCTTCGACGCCAAGTTTGAGTTTGAGTATCCCGGCTGGAGCTATGCCGAGCATTCGCCGGTCCGCGAAGTCTTTGTCGAGAGCTATCGAGAGCTCTTTGGCTCCGAGCTGCGCATCGAGTCCATTCACGCCGGCCTTGAGTGCGGCCTGTTTGCCGAGGCTCTGCACGGCCTGGACGCCATCGCCGTGGGCCCGACGCTCTCCGATGTCCATACCCCGGACGAGAGCATGGAGCTCGCTTCTGCCGAGCGCTTCTACGAGCTGCTCATCGACGTCCTCAAGCGCCTCGCTGCGTAAAGGTTGCGCTAGCAGCAGTCCGAGTCACGTGCTAGCGGATTGCAAATGACATTATGAGAGGGGGCACCCGGTCTTTTGCGACGGGTGCCCCCTCTCTTTTGTTTGATAATTGCGAAATTACGGCCACCTAGTCCATTTCTGCCCTGATGAGGTCGAGGGCGCGCTGGCAGTTTTCGCGGACGGGGCCGAGCATATGCTCGCGCAGGTCCGCCATGCCGGGCAGGTCGGCGTATTCGTCCATGACCTCTTCCATGCAAATGGGTACCTCGTAGGCGAGGTCCATCATGGTCGCAAAGCAAAACTTCTCGGATAGCCCGGCATCGGTGAGCGTCGCCTCCAGCGTGGGGTCGCCCATACCGTGGTATCGGCGGATAGCGCCTGGACCGATGCACCCCACACGATTTTCGCCGCCAACGCTCATGGCAAGGCGCGCCCGGCGGCGCATGCGCTCATACGCCAAACCCGACGCGACATCGTACATTCGAGCCATCATGGCTGCGCCGTCGTTTCCAAGGAGCAGGGAATAGTTTTTCGCGTGCGCATCCGGTGCGCCGATGATGGCGTTAAAGAAAAGTATCTGCGTAAACAGATACAGGTTAAGTTGATGGTGGCTCGTATTTACGAGGAGCTCTTGAATGTCGCGTGTGGTCGGGCCGCCGTCTGCCGTGTACTTTTGGGCGGGCATCACCCCAAGTGCCTGACAGAGGTCTTCTTGATGTAGGCGCCTGATCGTTCCGTCTTTGACTTTCACGCGGTCATAGCGCTCAACAATGAGGGCAGGTTCGTCCTCAAACATACGATATTCGACGTTTGCCGTTGCGATGCCGGCGCGCTGGGCGCTTTTCATGCAGACAAACTCATTGAGAGCCTCGAGTTTAAATCCGATAACGCCATTTTTGAAAATATGCGTCGTGGGCGAGGAGCCCATGCATTCGCACCAGCGGCCGTTTATGAACGCGAGCGCGAACTTGCCCTGGTTGCCTCCAAGTGACCAACTTTCATCTAGACCCATCCACGATGCATCGCGGTCATCTCTGATCGACTTGAGACGAAGAGCAATTTCGTGGTTGTCTATAGGGCGGTATTCGCCAGCGCGATGCAGGACGGCGTCGGTATCTTCTTCGGCACAAAACTGCACGCCGCCCGGACAGTCGAGTCCGATATGGCTGAGCAACGCAACGGGATTGTTGGGCCTAACGTCGAATTCGGCGGCAATCGCTTTTCGTTGGTCCTCGCTGTCGGGTAGAAGGCCAAACAGGTACGGATTCATGACCTGTTGTCCGTATGTGCGATTCGATACGGGTATGTTGGTCGATAGGGCTGGCCCGTCATAGTCATGATCGTAGGTAAAGCTGATAAGACCGTTCTCATCTTGCGTGAGCGTTCCCGCAGGTACGCCGCAAATAATGGTCCGAAGTGATGTTCTGGCCATTGGCTATTTCCCTTCAGACTCGGCTTGAGCGGGTGCGCTAGCGGCAATCGAGACTCCGAGATTGGACATGGCGAAATCGGCGAAGGCCCTGTCGTAGAGCTCGGACGTAAAGGGGGCATCTGCAAGAGCCGGAATGGTTGTGCTGCGACGGTTGCGATGATGAAGACGTTGGGCGTGATGGCGTCTGGAGGTGCTGCAAGGTTGATCAGCATGCGGGGCGTCGACTGGTTGCCCATTTTTCGTTTCGCCTATATCCCCTTGAGCGGCGAGCGCCAGTCCAAGAGCACCGAAAACTGCCAGCAGCTTGTCGAGCCGAATGCCCGTGGCATCTCCCAGCTCGAGCGATGCGAGCAGGCGTTCCGAAACACCGGCTTTTTTAGCGAGGGCGGCACGGGTGATCCCCTGCGCCTCGCGCGCCTGACGCACGTAGATGCCGGCTTGGCGCGGCGTGGTGATGGGAAGGGTATCCATGGCAATCTCCTAACGTGCAGACTTTTGCATCCTAGTATGACATGCAAAAGTCTGCATGAAAAGGCCCATGCAAAACTCTGCATGAGACCTCATACGGACGTTTAGTTTTGAAGGGTGTTTTACAGCACCAAAAAACCCAAGTGTTCCAGCAGGATCTTGAGGCCGATAAGGATAAGCACGACGCCACCCACGATGGTGGCGGGTTTTTCGTAGCGCGCGCCAAAGGTGTGGCCGATCGCTACGCCGGCGACGGAGAAGATAAACGTTGTGACGCCGATAAGCGATACAGCGGGCACGATGTCAACCGAGAGCGCGGCAAACGAGATGCCCACGGCCAGGGCGTCGATTGAGGTGGCGATGGCGAGGATCAGGTACTCGCCCAGTTCAATCTTCTCGGCATCCTTGCCGTCGTCTTCATCCTCGTCTTCGGTAAAGGCTTCCCACAGCATTTTGCTGCCGATGAAGGCCAAAAGGATAAAGGCGATCCAGTGGTCGATGGGGCCGATGATGCTCATGAATTGACTGCCAAGCGCCCATCCGATCACGGGCATGCCTGCCTGGAAGCCGCCAAAGAACAGGCCGAGCACTACGGCGACCTTAAGGTTGATCTTCTTCATGCCAAGGCCCTTGCAGATGGATACGGCAAAGGCGTCCATCGAAAGGCCAACGGCGAGCAACACGAGCTCTGCGAGTCCCATAGTCTGGCTCCCTCTCTGCGGGCGGGCCCGCGTGTACCTCTTGGGGGAGTAACAAAAAAGACTCGTGGCGTACGCGTTGCGCGCACAGCCACGAGTCTCGTTCATTAAGGCAAGCCAGGCCGCATCGGCCAGTGTGTTGACTTGCCGCGCCACCGGAGGCGAACCCGATCACGCGACTACTCCCTCATTTATGCGAATCCCGATGCTACCACATAAGCAGCTCATTTGGATTGGGGCTCTCAGCTGTGTTCGCTCATTCTGTAAGCATCGGATTTTGCGGGCGTCACAGGGGCAAACCGTGAGAAACTATTTAGCGTTTATGGAGCGTATACGATGGGAGCGATGCCTTGGATAAGAACGAGCTGCAAAAGCGTATGGAACAGGCCATCCGCCTGACGGCACCTGGTCAGCCGATCCGCACCGCCCTCGACATGATCATTGCCGGTCACCTGGGTGCTCTTATCTGCGTCGGCGACACTGAAAACGTGCTCGCCGCCGGTAACGACGGCTTCCCGCTCAACATTTCGTTCACCTCGAACCGTCTGTTCGAGCTCTCCAAGATGGATGGCGCCATCGTCATCGACGGCGACCTCACCCAGATCCTGCGCGCCAACTTCCACCTCAATCCCGATCCCTCGCTTGCCACGAGCGAGACGGGCATGCGTCACCGCACCGCCGCTCGCATGTCGGTGCTCACCGATGCCATCGTGATCTCGGTCTCGGCCCGTCGTGCCGTCGTCAACGTGTACGTTCACGGCAAGAGCTACGAGATCCAGCCCGTCACCACTATCATGAGCTCGGTCAACCAGCTCGTCGCCACGCTCCAGACCACCCGTCAGTCGCTCGATCGCTCCCTGCTGCGCCTGACGGCCCTCGAGCTCGACGACTACGTTACGCTCGCCGACATTACCGGTATTTTCTCGAGCTTCGAGATCATGCAGCAGGCAAAGACCGAGCTTAAGGATTGCATCGTCAAGCTGGGCAACCAGGGCAAGCTCGTGCAGATGCAGCTCGAGCAGCTCGCCGGCTCCAGCATGGATACCGAGTACGACCTGATGATTCGCGACTACGCGAGCGATTCCTCCGAGGCAAACGCCGAGAAGATTCGCGCCGAGCTTGCTCGCATGACGCCTAAGGACCTGTCCGACCCACAGCATGTGGCGGCGGTTCTGGGTTACGACGACCTGGACGAGGACTCTGTCATGACGCCGCTGGGCCTGCGCACGCTTTCGCGCGTGTCCGTCGTGCGCGACGGCGTGGCCGAGAAAATCGTCGACGAGTACGGCTCGCTGCAGGAGCTCATGGACGACATCAGCGAGGATCCGGAGCGCCTGGGCGACTTTGGCGTCAACAACCCTGCTATTCTTGCGGACTCGCTGTACCGCATGAAGGGCACCAAACAGGGGAACGCATAATGGCGCCCGTATGCGCCGTGGTCGTTGCCGGCGGCAGCGGCCAGCGCTTTGGAAATCCCGGTGGCAAGCAGCTCGTTAACGTGGCGGGCCGTCCGCTTATGAGCTGGTCCATCCGCGCATTTGACCGTAGCGATAAGGTCGGCCACATCGTCGTGGTTT
>CAJMSO010000003.1 GCA_905216075.1 uncultured bacterium
GGGACGGGCCGACAGCAGACCCTCGAGGTTTTTGGCGAACACGTTGATCGCCTCGGTTTGCGCGCGCACGGTGAGCTTCGCGCGAGCCTCGCGTTCGAGCGACGGCGCCATGAGGCGCTTGTAGCCATCGGCGATGGCGGCGTCGAACACGGGCGCGAATACGCCGCATCGGCGCGGCCAGCGAGCGCCAAGGCGTGCAGTAGCCGCGCTTGCGTCGACGTTCACGCGCACGCGGAGCTTGCCCTCGCGCTCACCGCGGTCGATAGCCAGCACACGGTGGTTGGGTATACGGCGCAGCGGCTCGTCAAAGTTGTAGTAGGGCTCGTAGGGAGTCTTCTCCGCAGGGTCGGTAGCCTCGACGACGATATCGGCGGTGTTTTGCGTAAAGGCGCGCAGGTCGGCGACGTTCTCAGGGTCTTCGGCCACCGTCTCGGCAACGATGTCGGCGGCGCCGGCGAGCGCCTTCTCGGGCGTGTCGAAGCCGGCTTCCTCGTTGACGTATTCCGCGGCGGCGTCGAGCGCGCTGCCCTTGGCCGACGCCTGCATGATGATTATGTTGGCGAGTGGCTCCAGGCCTGCCTCGCGGGCCTTCTGCGCGCGGGTCATGCGCTTTTTGCGGTAGGGCTTGTAGAGGTCCTCGACGCGCTGGAGCTGCGTGGCCTCGCGAATCTGCTGCTCGAGTTCGGGCGTGAGCTTGCCCTGGGCGTCGATGAGCAGAATGACGTCCTCTTTACGCTGCTCAAGATTGCGCAGGTAGGACAGGCGCTCGTCGAGCGCGCGCAGGGCGACGTCGTCCATGCCGCCCGTGGCCTCCTTGCGGTAGCGCGAGATAAAGGGAATGGTGTTGCCCTCGTCGATGAGCTTGACGGCCGCTTCGATGTTGGCGGCCTTAAGGTTGAGCTCGCGAGCGAGCTGGGCGATAAGGTCCATGGGACTCCTTGCGTTTAAGGTGCGTTTGCAGCATAGGGCTACCAAGGATACCACCCGTCCCAAAAGGCTGTTTTGGGGCCGCGCCACGAAAACGGCCTTTCTGCTACGTTTTACCCGTAGGGGTCGACCATACCTGGGTTTTCCGAAAATCGGCAAGCCGTTTACCTGTGGTTTTTATTTCGCGAAATTCGGTATGGTTGAGGGAGGTCGGTTAAACGTAGTAGATAGACCCATTTCGTGGCGAACGAATCAAGTCGAGGTGCAAAATAGCCCCCGCCCCAGAAAAACGTCGGCAAGGTAGCAAAATGCCCCGCGGGCAGGAGGCTGCTCGCGGGGCAAAGAAGAGGGGCTTGTTGGTGGTGGACCGAGGGGCTTGACATGAGTTTTGCCGCGGTCAGGCCTAAGGCATTACAGCTCGACGAGCTGGCCGGTCTCGGCGGCCTCCTTGATGGCGTTGAGAAGCGTGAGCGTCTTGACGTTATCGGCGGGGGTCACGACGGGCTCGACCTCGCGGCGAACGACCTTCACAAAGTGCTTGAGCTGCATCTTGTGCGGCAGCGCCGGGTCGACAGCCGGAATCTCCATCTGCAGCGGCTTGTGCCAGTTAGAGGCGCCGTCGTAGGAGAACTGGTGCAGGCGGGGCAGCGACAGGGCGCCCAGGGTTCCGCCGATAAAGTAGGCGTCGGCGTCGAAGGGGCGGTACTGCGGATCCTCGCGAGCGGTTGCCTCCCAGTTCCAGGGGCTGGCGGTGGCGTCGGAGATGGTCATGCTTGCGAGCGCGCCATCGGCAAAACGGACGTTGACCACGGCGGAGTCCTCGGTCTCAAAACCGCGGGCGGCGCTGGACTGCATACCCTGGACGGCAACGGGCTCGCCCAGCAGGTAGCGGAGCAGGTCGACGTCGTGCACCAGGTTGACCAGGATCGGGCCGGCACCCTTCTTGCGGCGCCACTCGACATCGAAATACTCGTCATTCTTATAGATCATGTAGTGGAAGCTCGACACGGTGAGCTTGCCCAGCTCGCCGGACTCGATGATCTCCTTGGCCTTGTTGACGAAGGGGTTGTGGCGACGGTGCTGACCCACGAGCACGGGCACGCCGGCGGTCTCGGCCTCGGCGGCGAAAGCCTGGGCATCCTCCAGGTCGTTGGAGATCGGCTTTTCGACCAACGGCACGATGTTGCGCTTCACGGCCTCGCGAGCAACGCCCAGGTGCAGGTCGTTGGGCGTGGCGATGATGACGGCCTCGGGCTTGACCTCGTCCATCATCTGGGCGGGATCGGTATAAAACGGCACGCCGGCGGCCTCGGCCGTGGCGCGGGCGCCCTCAAAGGCGTCGGCGATGGCGACGAGCTCGGCCTCGGGCTCCTCGGTGACAAAGCGGATGTGGTTGCGGCCCATGGCGCCGGCGCCGATAACGGCAATGCGGACGGGGTTGAGCTCAGACATTTCGACTCCTTAATACTGGTGACCGGTGAAATGCGACAAAGGGGCTGTCCCTTTGTCGCATCGGTAAAACTAGGCGGACTTCTTCTTGCTGTCGGAGACCATCATGTAGACGGTGAGCACGACGGCGATGGCGGCGATCACAATAGCGCCGTAGAAGGACTGCTGGTAGGCGGCGCTGCCGGCCTCGGCGTGATACAGCACGGCGGTGATGGGCTGGCTGATCCAGGTGGAAGCGGCATAACCCAAAAACATGATGCCGTAGTTGACGCCGATGTTGCTGGTGCCAAAGGCGCCACCGGTGAGCGGCGGGTAGATGACAAGCAGGGCGCCAAAGCTAAAGCCGAGCAGGGCGAGCGCCACAAAGAACATGCCCTGCGTAAAGCTCATCGACATGATGACGAGTGCGACGATGGTGACGACAAGGCTGATAAGCAGCGACTTATAGGCGCCGAGCTTGTCGATGATCTGGCCAAAGGACAGACGTCCAACCAGGTTGGCGCAGGTGTTAACGGAGACCACCACGCCGCCGAGGGCGACGGCCGCAGCGCTCGTGGGGTCGGCGAAGAGCTGGACGGCAGCGATGGAGGCAACCTTGCCCACGAGCAGGGTGCCCGCGGTGGCGGCAAAGGCGAAGGTGACGATGAGGACCCAGAAGCGCGGGGTCTTGACCATCTCGCCCGGTGTGAGGTCACCGAAGGTGCCGGCATGCGCGCCACCCTTGGGGGCCTCGAAGCCCTCGGGCAGCCAGCCGGCCTCGGGGGCCTTCAGGAACAGGGCGGAGGCGGCGATCGTTACAAAGAAGATGACGCCGAGTGCCTTGAGCGCGCCAAAGATGCCAAGGCTCGGGATGAGCAGCGAGGCGAGCACCGGGGACAGCACGGCGGGACCGGCGGTCGAAGCGGCCAGGGTGATGCCGGAGGCGAGACCCTTCTTGTCGATGAACCACTTTTGGCCGGTGGTGAGCGCCGGGTTGTAGCCCAGGCCGTTGCCGACAGCGGCGACGAGCGAGAACCACAGGTAGAACTGCCACGGCTCGGTGACGGTGCCGGACATGAACCAGCCCAGGCCGTAGCACACGGCGGCGGCGATCACGACGTTGCGCGGGCCGATCTTATCGGAGATGCGGCCGGCGAAGATGCCCGTCACGGCCATGATGGTCTGAAAGACCGGGAAGGCCCAGGTGAGAGCGCTGGACCACTCGGGGTAGACGGCGAGCAGGTTCTTGCTCACGACGGAATACAGCGCGATGGAGCTGATGAAGAACATGGTGACGCACGCGGCGGAAAGCACGACGGCGCGACCCTTGTTGGAGTTGGTGGAAGCCATTGGACTCTTTCTAATCGATACGGGGGAGGAGCGGTCGTGTCCGCGGGGCCTCCCTGTCAGGTTGGTTTACTGGTCAGTCGGCTTGGCGACGCCGGACTCATCGGACCAGAGCTCGACACCCTTGTTCTTGAGGTAGTTGTCGGCATAGGCGCGACGGCCGCCGGGCTTGGCGGTGAGGTCACCCATCATGTTGGAGAAGCCGCCGTCGACCTTGATGGCGTCGCCGGTGGTAAAGTCCGAGCGCTTGGACGCCAGGAACATGACGGCGTTGGCGATATCACTGACCTCGCCGATGCGACGCGTGGCGATCAGGCGGCTGCGGCTCTTTTCGACCTCGGGGTCGGCGTAGAAGTTGGCCGACATCGGGGTCTTAACGAAGCAGGGCTCGACGCAGTTGGAGCGGACGCCGTAGGGGCCCCACTCGGCGGCGAGCATCTTGGACATCATGTTGACGCCGGCCTTGGTGGAGCTGTACACGCCCGAGAACGTCTCGGGGGAGTGGCTGGCGACGGTCGAGATATGCACCAGGCGGCCCTGGCCGGCCTTGATCATCTCGCGACCAAAGCGCTGCGAGGTGATGAAGTAACCGGTGAGATTGACGTTGAGCACCTGCTCCCAGTCGCTCAGCGGCAGGTCCTCCATGGCGGCGAAGCGCAGGATGCCGGCGGTGTTGACGAGAACGTCGACGCGGCCGAAGTCGGCGATGGTGGCGTCGACGGCGGCCTGAACCTCGGCCTCGTCGGTGGCGTTCATCTTGTAACCCTCGGCGTGGATGCCAAACTCGGCGGCGAGGTCGGCGGCAGCGGCCTTGACCTTTTCCTCGTCCAGATCGAGCAGGACGACGTTAGCGCCGTTGCGGGCGAACTCGCGGCAAATCTCGACGCCCATACCGCCGAGTGCGCCGGTCACGACGCAGACATCGCCCTCGAGCTTAAGCCAGTTGCTCATAGGAACTTCCCTTCTTGTGCCTCCCGGTGGGTCGCTCCCATTAACCGACCCACGTGGTTTTCGCTGGTTATCGTATGCTTTGCATTTGCGCAGGTGAATTGCATATTTGTTAGAATGGCGTTAACCGTAGGTTTACACCGTGCGATGCAGTTTTTCTCAATTGAGCGCGTGACCTGCGAAAACAACCCCCTGTGGCATCATGTGGCCACAGACGCGAAAACGGGAGATTGACGTGTACGATCGACGACTTGAGGCCATATCGGCCGCCGCGGAGCTGGGAAGCTTCTCGCGTGCGGCGGCAAAATTGCGCGTGTCGACCCCGGCACTCGTCAAGCAGGTGTCGGGCTTCGAGACCGAGTTCGGCATCACGCTGTTCGAGCGCTCGCACTCGGGTGTCAAGGTGACGCCGGCCGGCGCCCTGCTGGTGGACGACGCGCGCTCGATCATGCGGCAGTCCGAGGACGCGCTACGCCGTGCCAGACGCGCGGCGGGCGATGGCGGTGCCGTGCGTCTGGGCGTGTCGATGATGTGCCCGGGGCGCCAAACGCTGTCGATGTGGTCGGACATTCACGATCTGGAACCGTCGCTGCGATTTGAGATCGTGCCGGTAAGCGACCTCTATGACGAGCGCGAATCCGTCATGCGCAGCCTTGGTCGCGAGGTGGATGTAGTGCAGTCGAGTTTTTCGACCCCACGCTGGGGTGATGCCTGCCAAAAGCTCCGCATCGTTAACGTGCCGTTTTATATCGACCTGCCGCGTACGAGCCCGCTGGCGCGTAAGACGCGCATCACGGTCGCCGACTTGGAGGGCATGCGCCTGCGCGTGCTCCGCCACGGCAACGACGCAATGGACAGTCTGCGCATCGACCTTCTGGCCGACGGCGGCGTTGACGTGATCGACGTGGACAGCTTTGACTTTGCGCTCTTTAACGAGGCGGAGGAAAAGGGCGACGCGGTGCTCACCTGCGGGGCGTGGTCGGGGGTGCACCCGGCCTTTGTGGGCGTGCCGTTCCTGTGCGGCCGTGAGGTGCCGGTCTTTTTGCACTATCCGCTCGAGCCCACCCTCCAAGTCCAAAAATTCGTCAACGCCATGGCCCAGCTTCTCACCTAGCTCACCTGGGACGGGGCTCTTTTGGCTACTTTTGCCGTCCTACCTGCGCAATGCGAAAAATGAGGTGCGAAAAATGACTCCAAATCGGTCACGTATAATTTTGCTTTTGCCCTGAGCTGGTTGTAGAATGACAAGGCCTAAACGAACTACTTGTGCAGCTTGCTCGAATGCTCGGGCTGCGGCTGGGGGGGGTGCGCCCGTGCAGGGTCCTTTCGGTCATATTGCGTCGATGCGCCGCAGCTTTGTGATGTTGCTAGCGGTCTTATGTGCGTTCGTTATGGTCGGGGGGGGGGTTGCCCTCGCGTGCGTACGGTGACGATGGCAACCTTATAGCGAACCCAACCTTTACCAACCAAGCTTCTGGTTGGTCGACGACCTCTCCGAGAAAGAGAATCGGCGAGGCGTCGCACCTCGACCTCCCCACGAAGCTCCTCAACGGTCAAAGAAACCTCAAACAAGCTAACGGTAATCACTTTGCGCTTGCGTGGAATCTTAAGCCACAGGATACCGATGCTTATTTTGAACCCGGATCAACCTACACCACCTTTTCCACCCAGAGCGGCTCCACGTACGAGTGGGGCCTCAACCATCGCGCCGCAACCGAACATGACGTGCTGATGCTCACGATGGGTCCTCAACAGGCGAATCTGTCGGTTAACAACGCAGGCCAAGACCAGCTCATGCAGCTGCGGACTTGGCTTAAGGCGCAGGGCAAGATGCCCCAGGGAAATACCGTTGAGCAGTACACCGTTTACAGCGATTCCTTTGCTGCAAATGGCGGCTTTGCTGGTAGCAGCGCCGACGGATCCCACTTCTCGTTTGAGCAGGGCGACGGTCGTATTGCGCTTTCTGTGTGGCTCGTAAGCTCTAACGGACAGGGTTGGTTCTCATTTGGCACCAACAGTACACACTATTATCGAGCGCTTCCCGAGCAAGACGATGAGTTTGCCTATCGGGCAGTCTATACCGCAGCGTCCGAAAATACGATGCTTGCACTAACTTGCTACGATTCAAATCTTACGGGGGCAAACGAACGATACCGGGAG
This sequence comes from uncultured bacterium, assembly GCA_905216075.1. Classification (GTDB taxonomy): domain Bacteria; phylum Actinomycetota; class Coriobacteriia; order Coriobacteriales; family Coriobacteriaceae; genus Collinsella. The sequence goes on from CAJMSO010000003.1 coordinate 6,811, forward strand.
TGGTTTGGCAATCTGGTCAATGACGTTCACGTGGAAAAGCAGGGCACGCGTGACATTTATACTGACTTTGGCAAGGTATATCAAGAAAATTCGTCCGAGACCATGACAACGTTAAATAACTATGCGTTCTCGACCTCGAATCTTAAGAACGAAAATACGAACATTGCTAACGGCAGTTTTGAAGACGATATACATCTAGGGAACAAGAGCACCAGCAAGTTTACGCTGTGCTCGCCCCATTGGCGCACGACCGAGACGGACCATCGTATCGAGATCGTTGCCCAGAACGACTACTATATCGACCCAGTTGGACATTCTGTTCCATTTGCACCCTCGGATGGCGAGTACGCCGCCGAGCTCAACGCACACGAGGCGAGTTCGCTCTACCAATATGTGACGACCGAGCCGGGAAAACAGTATGAGTGGGGGCTCGACCACCGCGGCCGCTCGGGTCGAGACGCCATGGCCCTTATCATCGGTCCGCGACAAGAAAACGAGCCGTACAAGGACAATCAAAAGGCACTCGATCAGTACCAGCAAATTGTTCAATGGATTCAAATGAGCGTCGACAACTATGTCGGCTTGGATGTGGTCAATTTTTCCCAATCGGGCTGCAGCAAAAAGATCATCCTGTATTCAACCAAGTTTGACAAAGTGGGCGGATTTGCCAATGCGTCCAGCGGAAGCGCGTTCTCATGGACGGCCGATGCGGAGCATACCGAAAAATGGTGCGTATGGATCATGGCGTCCGAAAACGACGCGTGGGCTTCCTACGGTTCCAACGCGCTCGAGCAGAGCAAAAAGGTTGACTACGACTATACCTACACCATTCCGGATGGCCAAAACCAGAGCGTCTTTGCTTTTGTGGCCTACAACACGGCCAACGGGAGCAATTCGACCGGCAACTTCCTCGACAATATCTCGTTTAGGGAGTTCTATCGCATCGAGACATACACGACGCCCAACGGAAGCGGAACGTATTTTTATAACGCCAATACCAAGACGGCGGACTTTACCTATGCCAAAAACTACGTAGGTAAACAGGAGAAGAACTCCTACTTTATGGTCGATGCCAAACGCGATGACGGGGCAGTCTTTATCGGTGCTTTTGTCAACGGCGAGTTCTATTCCGCAGACGACGACGCACATTGGACCAGATTGGAAGATGGTACCTATCGCTTTGAGGCCGACAAGGTCACAAAGCACTACAAAGTGCACCTCGTGTTTTCCAAGGCAGGCGTTCAATACGATGTGAACGGCGGCAAAGCGTATCACTACGATCCGCACAATGAGTCCACGGGCGATTTCGTACAGCTTTCTGGCGCTGGAGCGAGCTATACCTCCCATGCTGCCGTTGGACAAAACGACGACTGGAAGTTTATGGGCTGGGAGTACGCGGGCTCGGGAAAAGCCGTTCGCTTCGATGCCAAACACACGGTGACCCATACAGCTCCCGAGGGCACCACGGATTCCGGCACTCTTACCATTAAGGGCAAGAAGGTCAATCCGGATACCGGTGCTGTGGGCGATGCGGTAACCGTCGAAAACATTCCCGAGAGCCAGGGCGCGACGTTCGTGGCGCAATGGAAGTATCGTCAGGCCTTTGTTGCCCAGCTTAAAAATGCCGATGGCACGTGGAGCAACGTAACGACGGGCGGCACGGTCAGCTCCAAGCTTAAGGGGGCAAAGGGCTCCATCGATGCCGGGGATGGCTCGGGCAAGGACGAGGACGCGTACAAAAAATCGGGCGTTGCCTACTTTGTGGATGACGGCACGTTTGTGGAGGCGGTGGCCGCTCCCAAGGAGGGCTATCACTTTGAGGGTTGGTACGACCTATCGAATCCGGACGCCCCGGAGCTGCTGTCGTCTTCACCCACCTATACGTACAACGTGAAGGACCGCCATACGGGATGCGTATACGCACGATTCACCCCGCGCACCTACACACTCAAGGTTTCCAAGAGCGTTACGGGCAATATGGGCGACAAGCGTGCCTACTTTAAGATGACGGCGACCTTTACGGGCCTCAAGGCTGGTCAGACCTACGCCATCGAGTATTCGGATGCGTCTGCCCAAGGCAGCCATGCGCTCGTGGCGCGACCGAATGATCGGGCCGAGACCGTGGAAAACAAGACGGCCTTTACGGCCGATGGCCAGGGCAAGGCGACCGTGCCGTTTGCCGTTAAGGACGGCCTGACCGTTTCGATTAAGGCGCTGGATTACAACGCGGTCTATACCGTGAGCGAAGACGATTATTCGTCGTTGGGGTACCACGCCGAGCTTGCGGGTGCGAGCGGCACGCTCAACGGTCCGCGTGTGACCGTTGCCGTTGAAGCTAAGGCCACCAATTCCCGACAGGTCGCGGTGCCTACGGGTATTACGCGCAACCCCATCTATGCCCTGGCGATTTTGGCCGCCGGCGTGCTGTTGGCTACGGGCATGGTTGCGCTGCGTTTACGCCGCGGCTCCAAGAGGGGCGGGCGCCTATGAGAAGACATGGCGCCAGCAATGCTGGTGATGGGCCAGCCGCACGAGCGGCCCCGCAGGGAAGACCCCGGGGCTCGCGGTATTCGGCCGCGTCGAACGTGAGGTTGGGCGCCCATGCGGCGCCAGATCTGGGAGAAGCGGACGACCGGCGCGATATCGTGGGTTTTCTGGCGCGCTTGGCATTTTTTGTCGTGACGCTCTGGCTGCTCTTTGGCGTGGTCTTGGGCGTGGGTGCAGTCACGACTGGCGAGATGGCCCCGCGTATCTGTTCGGGTGACGTCATGCTCTACTGGAGGTTCAGCCAGAGCTTCAACGAGGGTGACGTGGTGGTATACACCGCGGATGGCGCAGAGCGCCTAGGCCGCGTGGTTGCCCGTCCCGGTGATGAGGTCACGATTACCGAGGAAGGCGAGCTCATGGTTAACGGGGCTGTTGTTGTGGAAAGCGACATCACCACGCCGACGCCGCGCTATGAGTCTGCTGTGGACTATCCCGTGCGCCTGGGAACGGATGAGTTCTTTGTACTGGCAGATTTGCGTGAGGGCGGCCACGACAGCCGCCTGTACGGGCCGATTGCCCGCTCGCAGATCAAGGGCAACGTGATCAGCGTGCTGCGCAGGTCGAACCTGTAGGCACGGAGATTGGTTTTATTAAGGGCATATGCCCGAGAGGAAGGATACAACATGAAAACTGGAAAGAGACGACTGACAGCATTTGCAGTTGTGGCTGCCACGATGCTGCTGGCTTTGGTGGGAGTTGTCGCGCCCGCGTGGGCGGAGGACAGTGCCGCTCAACCGCATCTGCCGGTAAAAGACAACAAGGTTACGATCACCTCGACGCTTACCATGAATGAGAATGCCGTGGTGCCTAATGCGACGTTTAACTATTCGATTGCGCCGGCGGATGAGGAGAGTGAGCTTACGAGCACGAGCGGTATGCCCGTTTATGCTGGAGTGACAGACGCCGTCACGCTTTCGCCGACTTCCGTTAATTTTTCCAACAAAGACCTTACAAGCACAGAGAATACCGGTGAGAAAACTAAGACAATAACCGCCAAACTGAGTGCCGAAATTAAAACCTCTCTGTTCAAGGCTCCGGGTATCTATCGATATAAAATTACGCAGACGCCGTCAGGGCTGGACGGTCTCAACGTTACATACAATGAGCTCTTCCTGGATGTTTACGTAGAAAACGAAGAGAATGGCGGTTCGGGCTATGTTGTTAAGGGCTGTATTCTTAGAACAGAAGCAGGCTCGGGCGAGAAGACCGCAGGTTTTTTGAACAAATATGTCACCCATAAGCTGACCATCACAAAGGTCGTCATGGGCAACCAAGGTGACAAGAATAAGGACTTTAATTTTACCTTCACGATTAAAGGCGCTGACGGGGAGAGCTATGAGTACGCCACTGTGAAAAACGGTGCCACCACCATGAGCCAAACTCCAGCTACGTCGGGAACTGCGGTTACCGTAAGCCTTAAGCATGGGGAATCCGTCATCGTTTACGGTCTCTCATCGGAGGATAAATTCGCCGTAACTGAGGCGGATTATCATGGCGACGGTTATAAGACGTCGTACAAGATTGGTGATGGCACCAATTCGACAGAAGGTAGCTCTATTGTCGAGAAAGCTATCGGTGCTTACGACACCACGGTGATCTTTACCAACACCAAGGATGTTACCGTTCCGACCGATGTTATTCGGACGGTCGTTCCCTATGCGGCAATCGTCGCGTTTGCTGCCGTGATGGGCGTGGTCTTCTTCCGTCCTCGTCGTAATCGTCGTTAAAACAGCGAGGATTACAGCCGATGGAGCTTAAACGCATAGCTCGGCTGGCGAGAGCCGGCGACCGCGTGCTTACGTGGTTTGCCGGCTTTCTCGTGCTGCTCATGCTGCTGTACGGGGGCTATTCGCTGTGGGATACAAACAACGTTATGAACGGCGGGTTCATCAGCGATGAGCTGCTGCACTACAAACCCACCGGGACCAACGATTGCGCACGCCTGCAGGATCTGATGGCCAAAAATCCCGACGTTGTCGGATGGGTCACCATCGATGGCACCAACATCGATTATCCCTTCGTTCAGGGAAAAGATAACCAGGAATACCTCAACAAAAACGTGTTGGGGGAGTCCGCGGTTTCGGGAGCGGTGTTTTTGGATACGCGCAACAGCCGCGCGATGACCGATCCCTACAATCTGCTCTATGCGCACCACATGGATAACGGTGCGATGTTTGGCGATGTCGATCGGTTTCTAGACAGGGGCTTCTTTGACCTGCACCGCACGGGCACGCTCTACACAAAGGATGGGGCGTTCCGGCTGCGCATCGTTGCCGTGTGTTCGTTTGCTGCGAGTGATGACATTATCTTTGGGCCGGGAAACCTGGACCAGGCCTCGATGCAGACGCTGCTCACGCATATCTCGCAGACGGCGGTGCATGCGGACATGGATGACGTTGGCCCTGATTCGCGCATCATCGCTCTTTCTACCTGCAGTGATAAAACAAACGGGCGCCGAGCACTTATAGCAGAGGTCTTGTAGCTCATTGAATATTCCGATTAAGCTGCGCCCCATAGGCTGCATCAAGTTTGAGGCTCTCGGTCCATCATGGTAGAGTTGTCCGCGCGTGAATTTCGGCACACTGCGCGCTATCTGAGCTTTTACCGTTTGGAGGAGTGAGCTTGTGAATGCTTCTGTCGCCAAGAAGGCCAGCCAGGCGGTGCGCCTTCTGATGATGGCGCTCACGGCAGTTCTTATCTTTTTCTTCATCAATGTCATGTTGCTCGTCTCCGACATCCAGGGCACGGCGCGCGTGGTCAACTACGCCGGTCTGGTGCGCGGCACCACGCAGCGAATCGTTAAGCTCGAGGATGCAGGCCAGCCACAAGACGACCTGCTCAAGGCCGTTGATTCATACATTAGTGGTTTGCGCTACGGAAGCGACGACCTCAATCTCGTCCGTCTCGATGACGATGAGTATCAGGCAAAGATGACCGAGCTCGCGAGCTATTTTGACAAGCTTCGCACCGAGATTGCCCGTGTGCGCGAAGTCGGCTACGAGAACACCGACATCATCGCCATGAGCGAGGAGTTCTTTGGCATTTGTGACGATGCCACGAGGCTTGCGGAGGACTACTCCCAGGAGAAGGCCACGGCGCTCAATCGCCTTGAGGGTTTGGTGATTATCGACATCGTGGGCCTGGTGGCGACCTTTGCGGTCGAACTTGCTCGCGCGGTGCGCACTGCCGCGCTCAATCGCGAGCTGCAGAACAAAGTCTATCTCGATGAAGCCACGGGACTGCCCAACAAGAACAAGTGCGAGGAAATCTTGGGGCAGGGGCATCCCGTTTCCGCCGAAGCGCCTGTTGCGCTGTGTGTTTTCGATCTTAACAATCTGCATACGGTCAATAACAGCTTTGGCCACGAGAAGGGTGACGAGTACATCCGTTCTTTTGCCCAGCAGCTGGGGTGCGTGGCGTCCGAGACCTGCTTTGTGGGCCGCGACGGCGGCGATGAGTTTATCGCGGTGCTGTGGGATGCCGATCGAGCTGCCGTGGAATCCTGTCTCGCTCGGATTCGTGCGAACGTGAGCGAGTATTCCGAGGCTCACCCCGACATGCCTATCAGCTACGCGGTGGGCTATGCGCTTTCCAGTGATTATGATGAACCGCCCACGATGCGCGAGCTCTTTTCCCAAGCCGACAAAAACATGTACATCGACAAGAACCGCGTAAAGACAGCCGAGGCAGCTGGGCCGCAACGCGAGGAGCGGTAAGCCTGTAACAGAGGGCATAGAAAAGCCTCCGCAGCTCGTGTGGCTGCGGAGGCTTTATTCGTTGCGGTGCATTGTGTTTGGGTCGTTGAGATGAGTCGATTTGCCCCGAAAGAGGAGGGCATTGACCTTAGGGTCATGCCCGACGAATGAGCGGCAAATCGGCCATCTCGGCGAGCCGAACTACTCCAGCTCAAACGCTCCGGTATAGAGCTGGTAGTAATACCCGCGCTTGGCGATCAGCTCGTCGTGGTTGCCGCGCTCGATGATGCGGCCGTGGTCCAGACAGATGATCGCGTCGGAGTTGCGCACGGTGGACAGGCGGTGTGCGATGACAAACGTCGTGCGGCCTTCCATGAGCTTGTCCATGCCGGCCTGCACGATAGCCTCGGTGCGGGTATCGATGCTCGACGTGGCCTCGTCCAGAATCATTGCCGGCGGATCGGCGACGGCGGCGCGTGCGATCGAAATCAGCTGACGCTGGCCCTGCGACAGCTGCGCGCCGTTGCCGGTGAGCATGGTGTCGTAGCCGTCGGGCAGGCGGGTGATAAAGTCGTCCGCGCCCGCGAGCTTGGCCGCCGCGATGCACTCCTCGTCGGTGGCATCCAGATTGCCGTAGCGGATGTTATCCATCACGGTGCCGGTGAACAGGTTTACGTCCTGCAGCACCACGCCCAGCGAGCGGCGCAGGTCTGCCTTGCGGATCTTGTTGACGTTGATGCCGTCGTAGCGAATCTTGCCGTCGGCGATGTCATAGAAGCGGTTGATGAGGTTGGTGATGGTCGTCTTACCGGCACCGGTGGCGCCGACAAACGCGACCTTCTGGCCCGGCTTGGCAAACACGGACACGCCGTGCAGCACCTCGTGGTCGGGCGTGTAGCCAAAGTCGACGTTGTCCATGACCAGGTCGCCACGCAGCGGCACGTACTCGATCTCGCCGGTTGCGCGGTGCGGATGTTTCCACGCCCACATGCCGGTGTGGTGGTCGGCCTCCTCGAGCTGCCAGGTGTCGGGGTTGACCTGCGCGTTGACGAGCGTCACATAGCCTTCGTCGGCTTCGGGCTCCTCGTCGATGAGCTCAAAGATGCGGTCGGCGCCGGCGAGGCCCATGACCACTGCGTTGATCTGCTGCGAGATCTGACCGATCTGTCCGCAGAACTGCTTGGTCATGTTGAGGAGCGGCACTACGACGGCGATGGACAGCGTCATGCCCGAGATGCTCAGATTGGGCACGCCCAGCGCCAGGAAAATGCCGCCTGCCAGTGCGACCAGCACGTAGAGCAGGTTGCCCAGGTTCATAAGGATAGGCATGAGGATGTTGGCGTACATGTTGGCCTTCTGCGAGACCTCGAAGAGCTTTTCGTTGCGCTCGTCAAAATCGGCCTCGGCGGCAGACTCGTGGCAGAATGCCTTGACGACCTTCTGGCCGTTCATGACTTCCTCGATATGGCCCTCGACCACGCCGAGCTCGGTCTGCTGCGCAATGAAGAAGCGCGCGGAGTTGGAGCCGAGCAGCTTGGTCATAAAGGTCATAAAGGCGACGCCGGCCACAATGACCAGGCACATCCACACGCTGTAGTACAGCATGATAAAGAACACCGTGACGATGACGATGGTCGTCATGAGCAGGTTGGGCAGCGACTGGCTGATCATCTGGCGCAGCGTGTCGATGTCGTTGGTGTAGTGGCTCATGATGTCGCCGCGCTGATGCGTGTCGAAGTAGCGAATCGGCAGGTCCTGCATACGGTTGAACATCTTCTCGCGCAGCTTTTCGAGCGAGCCCTGCGTGACGATGGCCATGGCGCGGTTCCAGAAGAGCGAAGACAGGATGCCGATGCCGTAGATGCAGGCGAGGGTGGTCACGAGCTGTGCGATCTTGGGCTGTGCGGCTTCCCAATCGCCCGACTGCCACGATTCGCTAATAATCTGCAGAGCGCTCTGAAGGAAGGTCGCACCGATGGAGTTGATGATGGCGCAGAGCACCACGCCGACAACGACGAGGGGCAAAAGCACGGGGTAGAAGCCAAAGAGCGTCTTGATGAGGCGCGACATGGTGCCGCCCTTGCGGTTGAGTGCGCGCTCGGCGGTCGTTGCCTTACTCATGTGCCTCGCCTCCTTCCTGGGTCTGAGCTTGCGTTACGGATGCCTCGGTGTCGGCCTCGACGGCTCCTTCGCCCTCGGCAGACATCTTGTTTTGCGAGGTAAAGGTCTCGCGGTAGATCTCGCTCGTCTTGAGCAGCTCGTCATGGTTGCCGATCTGCGCGATACGGCCACCCTCCATGACGATGATGCGATCGGCGTCCTGCACGGAGCTGATGCGCTGGGCGATGATGAGCTTGGTCGTGTTGGGCAGATAGCTTGCCAACCCTGCGCGGATCTTGGCGTCGGTCTTGGTGTCGACAGCGCTGGTGGAGTCGTCCAGGATTAAGATCTTGGGGCGACGCAGCAGGGCACGCGCAATGCACAGGCGCTGCTTCTGACCGCCGGAAACATTGGAGCCGCCCTGTTCGATCCAGGTGTCATAGCCCTTGGGGAAGCCATCGACAAACTCGTCGGCGCAGGCCAGATGTGCCGCCTCGCGGACTTCCTCGTCGGTGGCGTTCGGGTCGCCCCAGCGCAGGTTCTCGGCAATGGTGCCGCTAAACAGCACGTTTTTCTGCAGCACCATGGCCACTTGGTGGCGCAGCGCGTCCAGGTCGTAGTCGCGTACGTCCATGCCGCCCACGCGCACGGTGCCTTCGGTGGCGTCGTACAGACGGGCGATGAGGTTTACAAGCGTGGACTTGGCCGAGCCGGTACCGCCGATGATACCGATGGTCTCGCCGCTCTTAATGTGCAGGTCGATATCGTCGAGCGCCTGGCGCTTCGCATGCGCGGAATACTTAAAGCTCACGTGGTCAAAGTCGATGGAACCGTCGGCAACCTCGAGCACGGGCTCGGCGGGATCGGCGATCGTGGGCTCGGCGGCCAGCACCTCGGTAATGCGGTGCGCCGATTCGTCGGCCATGGTCACCATGACAAAGATCATCGACAGCTGCATCAGGCTCATGAGGATCGCGAAGCCATAGGTAAAGATCGAGGAGAGCTGGCCCACGTCGAACAGCGTGCCCTGGCTCGTGATGATGAGCTTGGATCCCAGGTAGATGATGATGACAAATGCGCCGTTGACGCAGATGTTCATCATGGGGTTGTTAAAGGCGAGCAGCTTCTCGGCGCGGGTGAAGTCCATCTGGACGTCGTGCGCGGCGGTGGCGAACTTCTCCTTCTCAAAGTCTTCGCGCACGTAGCTCTTGACCACGCGCATGCCGGTGACGTTTTCCTCGACGGACTCGTTAAGGGCGTCGTACTTGTGGAACACGCGCGAGAAGATGGGGCGTACCTTAAAGATGATAAAGAACAGTCCAAAGCCCAGCAGCGGAATGATGACCAGGTAGACCATGGCGACGCTGCCGCCCATGGCGTAGGCCATGGCAAAGGCAAAGACCAGCACCAGCGGCGCGCGCACGGCGATGCGGATGAGCATCATAAAGGCCTGCTGCACGTTGTTGATGTCGGTGGTGAGGCGGGTGACGAGCGAGGAGCTCGAGAACTCATCGATGTTGGCAAAGCTGAACGTCTGGATCTTGTAGAACAGGTCGTGACGCAGGTTCTTGGCGAAGCCGCAGCTCGCATGACTGCAGGTGACGCCGGCAGCGGCACCAAAAGCGAGCGACGTCAGTGCGATGAGCACCAAAAAGCCTGCGGTGGGAAGCATCTGGGCGACGGTGGCACCGTCTTTGATGGCGTCGATCATGTCGGCGGTGATAAACGGGACCATCATTTCGCAGAGCACCTCGCCAAGCACCAGCAGCGGCGTGGCGATCGTGACCGTCTTGTAATCGCGGATGCTTCCCATGAGGGTTTTAATCATCCAGTTCCTCCCAGGTTACGCGGATTTTTTCGAGCATCTCGGCGAGCTGTTCGCGCTCGTCGTGCGTAAGGGCGCTAAAGGCCTGTTCCCTAAAGCGAATGCGGGCTGCCTGCTCAACACGGGCCTTTTCCCATCCCGCTTCGGTCAGGCGGATGGTGAGCTGCCGACGGTCTTTGGGATTGCGACTGCGCTCGATAAGACCGCCCAGTTCGAGCTTGGACAGAATCTCGGAAGGGGACCCTGGCTTGAGGTCGAAGTGCATGCCGAGCTCCTGTTGGGACAGCTCGCCGGTCGGCTGCTTGGCGAGTAGGCAGACAATAGGCGCCTTGCCAGATATGCCGCCGCCGTGAAAATGCATGTAATGGCCGCAAAAACCCAGGCCGCTCAGGATGCGCTTGGCGAGTTTGTCTTCGGCGCTGACCGCTTCGGGTACATCCGCCGGCTGTGACGGGTCGCCGCCGGGCCCGTGCGAACAAAGGTTAAGAGGTTCATCGCACATGAATCAGTGTTGCTCCTTTCTTTAGTTAGGTAGTGGAATTGTTTTGTGCCTAACCAATTTAGGAGTGTGAGAAATCAATGTCAAGGTGCCAAACTTATTAAGTTACGGCGTTTTGCCAAACGCCGTAACCGCTCGACGCTGCAAACGCTCCTAAGCGGCAATCTGGCGTTCAATCGTCGGGCATGGCCACAAGGCCTATGCCCTCCTCTTTCACGCCACCTTGCTCGCTTAGGAACGTTTTCGCTGTCCGTCCTCAACCTGTGATTCCGCCACGGTCCGTTTCGGTGCATGCAATCCCTTGGGGACGGAGGAAAAGGGATCATTTTCCGTAACCTTTCCGCAACAATTTACCCTTCGCGCTGCTCGACTCCGCTCACAACGTCCCCTGCGCTACACTTAGTCGCACTGTGGCGCTGCTGCGCCGTGCCCGAACCAAGGGAGACCCTCATGAAGAACACTCAGCTGCTGCTGATCAACGATATGTGCGGCTACGGCAAGGTCGCGCTTTCCGCCATGCTGCCGGTGCTGTCGCACATGGGCTACCGCATCCACAACCTGCCGACGGCACTTGTGTCCGATACGCTCAACTATCCCAAGTTCTACATCCACGACACCACCGAGTACGTGCGCCAGAGCCTCGCCATCTGGGAGGAGCTCGGCTTTGAGTTCGACGCCATCTCTACCGGCTTTATCGTGACCGAGGAAGAGACGCGCATCATTTCGGACTTCTGCCACCGTCGCGCGCAAAAGGGTACCAAGGTGTTCGTCGACCCCATCATGGGCGACAACGGCAAGCTCTACGCCGGCGTGCCCGAGTCCACGATCGGTCTCATGCGCAGCCTGCTCGAGTGCGCCGACTATGCGGTGCCAAACTACACCGAGGCGTGCCTGCTCACCGATACGCCCATTGCCGAGCAAATCACGCCCGATGAGGGCCGCACTCTTGTGGATGCCGTGCGTGCCCTGGGCGCCAAGTCGGTGGTCATTACGAGCGCTGTGGTCGACGGTGCGAATGTCGTCATCGGTTACGACCATGTGGCGGGGGAGCACTTCACGATTCCCTTTGAGCTCATTCCGGTCTATTTCCCGGGCACGGGCGACACGTTCTCGGCGGTGCTCGTCGGCCGCGTTATGGCCGGTTGGAGCCTGCAGCGCGCGACGTCCGATGCCATGCGCGTGGTGGCTGGGCTTATCGAGCGCAATGCCGACCAAGAGGACAAGTCGGCTGGCCTTCCCATCGAGGCCTGCCTGGATGTGATTGACCATGAGTAATGCTGGCGAGGGCGGCGCCAAGCCTGCGGGCGAGAACAAGCCGCTCGGCGCGCCGCGGGGCAAGCGTCCGCGCATCCGCGTGAGCTGCGTGGACCAGCTGGGTGCGTGCCGCTGCCACCATGGTCACAAGCCGGGCGACGTTTTTGACTTCGACCGAGACCGCGGCAAGATGTGCGCCATGGCCTGCCATGTGGGCTTTCCCTATATCGATATCCTGCGCTATGGCGGAACCGTGCCTGGCAACGAGCCCGGCACGGCAAAGTTCTGCTGCCCCGAGGTCGATACGCTGAACGTTTGGCTCGCCGAGATCGTTGACGAGTAGTCGAGCGCAATGTGACAAAGGGACAGCCCCTTTGACACATTCGCCGGTGGTGCCCCTTCTTTTGCTTATAATCTCAAATCTCTGCATTTCATCTGATTTTAGGTTCTAAAAATTCTACATTTCATCGATAATCAAGCATATAAAACTTTGCATTTCATTCGATGACACCGAGGGGAGAGCCTATGCTGCGTAGAAAAATAGCGGCAGAGCTGGAGCGTTGGCTGAAGTCTTCCGAGCAAAAGGCCTTGTTCATTACGGGTTCTCGCCAGATTGGCAAAAGCTATTCGATTCGCGCATTTGGCAAAGCCAACCATGCAACCTACATCGAGCTTAACCTCATGGAAAACCGCCAGGCAAAAGATGCTCTTCTCGAGGCGCGGGATGCCGATGATTTCATCAGCAGGGTGACGCTTCTTTCGGGAAAGTCGATTGCGCCAGGCAAAACGCTCGTGTTTATCGATGAGGTCCAAGAGGCCCCCGACATCATGACGATGGCAAAGTTCCTTGTTGAGGACGGGAGGTGCCGTTGGGCGTTTTCGGGGTCAATGCTCGGGACTCAGTTCAAGGGCGTCAGGTCCTATCCCGTGGGGTATGTTCACGAGCTTAGGATGTTCCCGCTCGATTTTGAGGAGTTTTGCTGGGCAATCGGGGTGAGCGAGGGGGCTCGCCAAACGATACGTGACGCGTGTATCAGCGAGAGGCCCATTCCTGATTACATTCATGACGCGATGATGGCAAACTTCAGGACCTATACCGTTGTCGGCGGAATGCCGGAGGTCGTGCAACGTTTCCTTGACACGCAGGGCGACCTTGCCTCTGTTCGTCAGCTACAGTCAGAGCTCAATGAACAGTACCGGCGGGATATCTCCAAGTATGCAAGCGGGCGAGCCCTTCAGGTGCAGAGCATCTACGATCAGCTCCCTATTATGCTCGAGGGCGAAAACAAGCGCTTCGTACTCAATTCCATTGACCCCAAGGCTCACTACGAGAAGTATCAGCGAGATTTTGTATGGCTTGTCGATGCCGGCGTTGCTCTCAAAGCCGATATCGTAACCGAGCCAAAATCGCCCCTGCTCAAGACGGCACGGCCATCGCAGTTCAAGCTATATCAATCGGATACGGGCATGTTGATGGCGCGCTACCCCGTTGGAGTCGCCCAAGCGGCGTATCTTGATAGCAAGGAGCCCAATCTGGGCGGCATTTACGAAAACGTGGTGGCCCAGCAGCTGGCTGCCCAAAATCGCCAGCTTTACTACTATCAGACAAAAAAGCGCGGTGAAGTGGACTTTGTGGTCGATGGACCGGATGGGACGGCTGTTCCGATCGAGGTTAAATCGGGCTCCTATTACCATGCGCACGCTGCGCTCGGTCATGTGCTTGATACGGCTGAATATGGCGTAAGGCTCGGGATTGTTTTCTCGAGAGGCAACGTTGAGCGCAACGGAGCGGTTCTCTATTTGCCGCTATATGCGACCTGGGCCCTTTCGGATGTTTTGGGCGACTCCTGCGCCGAGGGGATAAAGCTGGAGGTCAAGCCGGTCTAGGGCCAGTCTCAGATGTGACAAAGGGGCAGTCCCTTTGTCACATTCATGAGCGTGGATTTTCTCCCACCGAGATAACGAGCGTGGATTTTCTTCCGTATAGAGCGCACTTGAACGCTCAAAGTGGGAGATTATCCACGCTCGTTTTGCGCCGAAGGCGTGGCCCGCGACCTCGCTTGCCTACAGCTGCTCGAGCATAGCGGTACAACCGGCGAGCACGTCGCGGTAGGTGGCATCGAAGTTACCGGTGTACCAAGGGTCGGCCACGTCGCCGGGGCGATTAGTCCAATCGAGCAGGCGCGAAATCTTGCCGTCGGGATCGTCGCCAAAGATGCGACGCAGGCCCCGCGCGTTCTCAGCATCCATATAGACAATGTGATCCCAGTCGCCATACTCCGCGCGACGCACCTGGCGGGCACGGTGCGCAACGACGGGAATCCCGACTTCGCGCAGCTTCGCAACGGTACCGTGGTGCGGCGGGTTGCCGATCTCCTCGGTCGAGGTCGCAGCGGAATCGATGACAAATTCGCCCTCGCGCCCGGCGCGCCGCACCAGCTCGGTAAACACCGACTCGGCCATCGTCGAGCGGCAGATGTTCCCATAGCAGATAAACAGTACGCGTTGCATAGAACGATACCTTTCATATAGAAGGCTGCTAAAGAGTCGAAGCCGGGCGCATGCCAAGTTTTATTTCTTGGCCAGTTTGAAGTAGCGCTCAAATATCAATTCGAAAACGTAATAGAACATCAATCGACTGTCGAGGTCCATGCTGCCCAGGCGGATTTCTTTTTGCACGGTGTAGATAGGGTAGTCGGCTAGTTTCGAGAGAGAATTTCGAGAAAAGCCGGTGAGCGTGACGACCTTGCATCCGCGCGTTTTGGCTATCGATGTGGCGTCAATAGACACCTGCGTCTCGCCGCTTACGGAAACGCTGAAGACCAGGTCGTTTTTGCCGAGGAGTTCTGCGTAATGCCTCATGACGTGGCGTTCACTGAGCGTATCGGTATTCTTGCCCATTATTTTGAGCTTTTCAGCCATCTCGAGGCACGGGTATTTCGAAAAGCCCGAGCAGAAGAACACGATATGCGAGGCGTCCTGGATAAGACTCACAACCGAATCGATGACCCGGTCGTTAAGCAGATCTTTGGTCTGTACGAGCTGGGTATCAAGAGGAAGTGCCTCGATAGTGAATCGATTGCGGTCGAGCGAGGCGGAATACGATTGTTTGAGCTCCGTAAACCCCGAGAAGCCAAGCTTGTGGGCAAGCCTGACGATTGTATTGGGAGCGACGAAGAACCGTTCAGCAACGCTCTTAAGCGTGACATCGTCAATATCATCACGCAGCTCGATGATGTAGCGCATGATCTCGCCTTCGAGATCGTTGAGCTTGCTCTCGCCAGCTCGCACATGATCATAAAAAGATTCTTGATCTTTCATAAGATGTCTCAGCCCCTCGCACCTCGCCGTACATATGGTACCGCTTTGTGTAGCCAGGTGAGAAATCGGCAATCGGTCAAGATTGCCTATTGCCCATGAACTGGGCAAACGTGCGTGTCTGCCTACACATATCTGTGTCGTGAGCGAAATCATGTGTCCCCGTTTCGCATTGGCCCACACGGGGACTCTCAAATGACCTTATGTCGCAAAATATCAATCGAAACGAAGCAAGCCGAGGACAACCGCGGAGCCCAAGGTCTTCGAGAACACCGATCAGCCAACCCTGGAGGGACGGAACATGAAGGATAAGCTCAATATTGTGATCGTTGGCGGCGGCTCCACGTGGTGCCCTGGCATTCTTAAAGCCCTGACCAAGCACATGGACATTCTGCCGCTGAACCGCGTGATGCTCTATGACATCGATGCCGAGCGTCAGCGTCCGATCGGCGAGTTTGGCAAGATCCTCTTCGCCGAGGAGGAGCCCGGTGTGGAGTTTGGTTACACCACCGATAAGGACGAGGCTTACACCGACGTCGACTTTGTGCTCTGCCAGATTCGTACCGGCGGCTACGAGATGCGTAGCAAGGACGAGAAGATTCCGCTGCATATGGGAATCATCGGCCAGGAAACGGTGGGCCCTGGCGGCATGGCTTACGGTATGCGCTCCATGCATGACATGGTTGAGATCGTCAACGACGTTCGCGCTCATAGCCCGGAGGCGTGGATTATCAACTACACCAACCCGGCTGCTATTGTGGCATATGGTCTCGAGCGCGTCCTGCCCGATGAGCATCGCGTCCTCAACATCTGCGACCAGCCCGTCAACCTCATGCGCTCTTACGGTCGCCTGCTCGGTCGCGATATGAGCAAGACGGAGCCCGTGTACTTTGGCCTCAATCACTTCGGTTGGTTCAAGCACATCTACGATGAAGAGGGCCATGACCTCGTCCCGCAGATTAAGGAGTACACGGAGAAGAACGGCTTCCTTCCTGCCGATGCCGAGCAGCGTGACCAGTCCTGGCTCGACACCTACGCCATGGTCAAGGACATGCTCGAGGACTTCCCCGACTATCTGCCTAACACTTATCTGCAGTACTATCTGTATCCCGAGTACAAGGTCGCTCACCTCGACCCCGACTACACTCGCTCCGACGAGGTCATCAACGGCCGTGAGAAGCGCGTGTTCGCCGAGTGCGAGCGTGTTGCCAAAGTCGGCACCGCAAAGAACTCCTCGGTTGTGCAGAACGATGCTCATGGCGATATGATCGTGGAAATCACCTCGGCCATTTATCGCAACACCAACAAGACCTTCATTGTCATGGTTCCCAACAACGGCATTATCGAGGGTATGCCCGATGACGCCATGGTCGAGGTCGCGGCAAGCGTGGGCGCCAATGGCCCGCAGCCCTATGCTGTTGGCAAGATTGGCACCTTCTATCGCGGTCTTATGGAGAACCAGTACGCCTATGAGCGCCTGACTGTTGAGGCTTGGATGGAGGGTTCCTACGAGAAGGCCCTGCAGGCACTCACGCTTAATCGTCTGGTCGGTGACGCAAAGAAGGCTCGCAAAGTGCTCGACAAGCTCATCGAGGCCAATAAGGATTACTGGCCGGAGCTTAAGTAGCTAGTTCCATAGCGCTTGATAACTGTTATGGGGCGTGTGGGCTGTAGAGCTGCACGCCCCGTTTCTTTAAGAGGGGTATCCCATGAACAAAGATGAGCTGCTGGCAAAGTTCCAGCGCCTGGGCAAAGTCCTCATGACGCCTGTCTTGATCCTGCCAATCGCCGGCATCCTTCAGGGCTTTGGCAATGCCTTTACCAGCCCCACCCTTACGGCAGCTGTTCCCTGGCTTGCTGCTCCGGGCTTTGCGATTTTCTTTTCGATTCTCAAGGCCGCAGCCGGCATCGTTATGAACAACATTCCGGTTATCTTCTCGATTTGTCTCGCCTATGGCTTCGCCAAGTCCGAGAAGGCTACCGCGGCGCTTTGTGGCTTTTTGGGCTACATGTGCATGAACTCCGTGATGGGCACGTTCCTTACGGCGACTGGCGTTATCGATCCCGCGAATCTTACGACGGGCCAGAGCACGATTCTCGGAATCACCACGCTCGACACTGGCGTTATCGGAGGTCTTCTGGTGGGTGCAATCGTCGCATGGTTGCATAACCGTTACTACAAGATTGAGCTGCCTGCCGTGTTCTCCATCTTCAATGGCACGCGCTTTATCCCGGCGGTGACGCTGCTCTCATGCAGCATCCTCGCATTGGTCATGTCCTTTGTTTTCCCGTTTATTCAGAACGCTCTCGGTGCGCTGTCCGAGTTCATCAAGACTACGGGTGCCTTTGGTGCATTTGTCTACGGTGCCGGTGAGCGCATGCTCCTGCCTTTTGGCCTGCATCACTTTGTCTATCTCCCGTTCTTCTTCACGTCGCTCGGTGGCGTCGAGACCATCGACGGCCAGACTGTTCAGGGCGCTATCAATATCTACAACGCGATCCTGGGCTCTCCTAGCACGCCGTTTAACATCGAGGTCAGCCGTTTTGTCATGAACGGCAAGGTTATCTTCGCCATGTTCGGCCTGCCCGGCGCTGCACTCGCCTTCTACAAGACGGCGCTTCCCAAGAACAAGAAGAAGACCGCAGCGCTCATGATCGCCATCGTGGTGCCCTGCATCCTCTCCGGCATTACTGAGCCGCTTGAGTACTCCTTCCTGTTTATCGCGCCCATCCTCTACGTGTTCCACGCTCTCATGGCTGGTCTTGCCTATGCGCTGACCTATATCCTGCAGTTCAACGTGGCCGGTTCCGCGTCCTTCGGCGGCCCGCTCCTGTCGTTGATCTTTAACGGCATTATGGGTGCAGCCAAGGGCTCCAACTGGCAGGTTATCCTGTTCCTCGGCCCCATCTACTTCGTGGTGTACTACTTCGTCTTCAAGTTCATCATTCTTAAGAAGGGCCTTAAGACCCCCGGCCGCGAGGAAGAGTCCGACGATGAGGCCGAAAAGGCTCCCAAGACCGTGATCAGCGATCTCATTCCCGCCATCGTTGAGGCAGTGGGCGGCGACAACAACATTAAGTCTGTCGAGGCCTGCTTCACCCGTCTGCGCATCCAGCTCAATGACTGTGACAAGGTGGTTGATGACGCCGAGTTTACCGAAAAGCTCGAAGCGCGTGGCATCGTGCATGTTAACGGCGGCGTGCAGATTGTCTACGGCAACATGGCATCTAACTACGCAACTCAGATGCGCGAGCTGCTGGGCATGGAGTAAACGCCTCACATATCTATAAAATCCGGTATAAAAGGCGGCGACAGACAATGCGTCTGTCGCCGCCTTTGAGTTACCCCACGCGCATTTCGTGTACTTGAAATACACGAAATCGCAGAAAAGCGTGTATCTGAAGTACACGAAATTGCACTGCCGGAGCTTGCGGGCGGATAAACATACTCATATTGGGCGGTTCACCGGTTGCTCGCCACCCTGGGCTGTTTCCGCCCCTATGCCCGTATTGAGGGCCGTGCTGATTGACGGCGACGCTCCCAACGTGCCAGCTTAATCGTCACCAGCGTGAGCGCCCAGGCCACAAGCGAGAACGCGGCGCCCACGGCGCCCACGTACGCAATGCCAACGCTGCTTACCACGGCGCCGCCCACTGCGGTGCCAAACGAAATGCCGACGTTAAACGCCATGGGCTCAACCGAACTTGCGAGTACCATCGACTTGGGATGGCGGCTGCGTGCCACGTCCATAAAGTGCGTGATGCACGACACCGAGAACAGGTACATGAGCAGCGCCAAGCTAAAGACAAAGACCAGCGCGAGCGGCATGGTGCCGCCCACAGCAAACAGCCCGAGTAATGCCGCAGCCTGCAGCACAAACGTCACAAGCAGCACCTTCATGCCAAAGCGCGCATCGATCCATCCGCCCAGGATGTTCGAGATCAGGCAGAACACGCCATAGGCCATGAGCGTGGTGCTGGCTTCGACCGTGCCCATGCCCAGCACCTGCTCAAGATAAGGCGTCACGTAGCCGTAGAACACATAGACCGACCCCACGCCAAACAAAAAGATGAGCATGCCGGTGATGATGCTCGGTTCGCGTAGCAGACCCGCCTGCTCGCGAAAAGTGGCGGGCTCGTCGGTCTGTCCGGCGCGCGGCATAAACGCCACGAGCGCTCCGCAGATTAGAACGGCAAAGGCCAGCGTGCCGTACATGGCCACGTGCCAATCGAGCGTGTCGGCCACAAACTTGCCGATCGAAGTGACAAAGACCATTGCCACGGAAAACGCACCATATACTACCGAGATGGCAAGCGAAGTTTGCTGCGGGGACAGCAGCTCGGGGATGTACGTCACACCCACGGCGAGCAGTGCGCCAGAGACGGAGCCCAGGATGATGCGCGAGATGAACAGCACCTGGAAGTTGGGCGCCAGAGCCATGACAAGATTGCCCAGCACAAAGACGATGCCGTAGCACACGAGCAGCTGGTAGCGGCGAAAACGCCCCGTGCTGAGCGCAAGCACCGGCGTGGCGATGGCGTATACAAGCGCAAACACGCTGATGAGCTGGCCCGCGGTGGCAAGCGATATGCCGAGCTCCGTCGCCAAGTCACTTTCGATGCCGATGACCACGAATTCGGAGCAGCCGAGCGAAAAGCCTAACAACACGAGCAGCGCCAGGCAGAGCTTAGTGCGCGCGGGGGAGAGCGCGGCGGCGGTTGACTTACTTTTAGGCGTGGTTGCGGCGGTCAAGGTTGTCACTCCAATGTCGCATGAATAAGCGGGATTCAATCCCTGCAACTCTAACAGAATGTGACAAAGAGACAGTCCCTTTGTCGCATTGCACTGCCAGCCAGTCGCCCAAACCGTCACAACATTCGGCGAAAATCTCGAAATCGAGGAAAAGCGTCGAATGTTGTGACGGTTTTCCTGTCTGTGCCGGCGAGCTCCAGTGCCGTCTGGGGGTATAAGGCTAGCAAGTGTTTATTTGCGAGGCCTAAGGGGCGCCCCGTATGGATATCGATAACTTTGAATGGTGGTATAGCGAGGGCGAGGCTCCGGACGAGGAGTGGGACGAGCCCGCGCCGCGTGACGTGTCGAGCGACGAGGACGAGACCGGCAACGATGCCGTCGAGACGGACGCCGCTTCCGACTCCGCCGAGCCCCTAACCTTTGAACAGGCCTGGGCTCAGGCCGAGGCCGACGAGGCTAAGGCCGATGCCACGGCCACACTCGGTGAGCCAGCGGACATGTCCATCTCGCCGGCCAAGACCCCGCAGCCGCGCCATAACATCGACCCCGGCAGCACGGCATCCTTCAGCATACTCGACGTGCCCGCGCAAGGCGCCCAGGCGCCTGCGCCCACGCATCGCCCCGACCTGGCTCGCGAGGAAGACGCGGGCCGCCGCTCACCACTCGGTCCCATCCTCATCGCCTTCATGGCCGGCGTCATCGCTTGCTCGGCGATCGGAAATGTCTGGAGCCATGTGGAGCAACAGCGCAAAGATGCCGCCAAGGTCGAGATGTCTGTCGAGCAATCGCTCAGCCGCACGCGTTCGGTGCATGTGTCGGTCGAGGTCAAGGACGGCGCGACGTGGGACACCGCGCGCGGCGACAGCCAGATGCTCGTCCATATCGTGGGTCGCACGCTCAAGGGGCAAGCGATCGACGAGTACCAATACGTCAATTCCGAAGGTGACGGCATCGAGCTCAAGCCCGGCGACTACGAGCTCACGGTCGATGAGCCGCCCGTCGCCACCGACGGCACGCGTTACCGTGCCTCAAAGCGCATGGTTCCGGTGAGTTTTAATTCACAGGCGCCCGATACGGTCGATAGCACGCCGCAGGGCGGGTTTGACCTTTACGCTATTGCTCAATAACTGCACCTGTCGCTCAACCCCGCTGCCAAGAGTGGGACAATAGCCCTCGACACCGTTGTTTACTATTGGAGGAAGTAGCATGTCCACCGTCACTACCATCAAGCGCGGCGGCCTCATCGCGGCCATCGATTCCATGGGCGCCCAGCTCACGAGCCTTGCCCTCAACGGCAACGA
>CAJMSO010000004.1 GCA_905216075.1 uncultured bacterium
CATCCAATCCAGTCTCGTATTGTCCGCTCGGCCCCATCGCCCGAATCGCCATCGGCAAACTCCTTACCAAGGTATGCATTCACTCTGAAAAATGCCGTCTTCCAGCATACACGAGGCCTCGCGCGCCCCGTTTGGTTTATCGTGTAATAACTTATGTCCATCCTGCCCCGACGGCACATCCGCCGTCCGGCACGACATACCTGGAGGTCAATATATGGGTCCTCGCCAACGACAGGGACGCAGCCGTTCAAAGACGCATGCCCTGCCCATAATCCTGCTCTCGTTTTTGGGCTTTTTGCTTATCGCGGGCGTGGCGTTTGGCATCGGCATGGTCGGCAACGTCAACCGCTGGCTGTCCGATCTGCCCGACTACACCGACGCCAACGCGTATCTGGTGAGCGAGCCCACCGAGATCGTCGACTGCAACGGCAACAAGATCGCAAGCTTCTACACGCAAAACCGCAAGTCCATCACCAAGGACGAGGTCTCCCCCTACGTGCTGCAGGGCACCGTTGACGTCGAGGACGAGCGCTTCTACGAGCACGGCGGTATCGACCTGTGGGGTATCGCGCGTGCTGCGGTGGCAACCCTCGGCGGCGGGCACGAAGGCGCCTCGACTATCACCCAGCAGCTGGTGCGCAACACCATCCTGCAGGAGGAGCAGTTCGACTCGACCATCGAGCGTAAGGTGCGCGAGGCCTACATCGCCGTAAAGATGGAGGACATGTACTCCAAAGACGAGATCCTCATGATGTACCTCAACACCATCTATTACGGCCACGGCGCCTACGGTATCGAGGCCGCCGCCGAGACCTACCTATCCAAGAGCGCCGCCGACCTCACCCTGAGCGAAGCCGCGCTGCTCATCGGCCTTCCCAACTCGCCTTCGCAGTACGACCCCACGGTCAATCCCGACCTGGCACTGTCTCGCCGCAACAAGGTCCTCGACAACATGCTGCGCCTGGGCGACATCACCCAGGAGGAGCACGATGCCGCACAGGCCGAGCCCATCACCCTCAACGTGACCGAGATTTCGGGCAGCGGCGTCGACGTATACTCGCAGCCCTACTTTGTCGCCTATGTTAAGCAGCTGCTGGAGCAGGAGTTCTCGACCGACGTGCTCTTTAAGGGCGGCCTGACCGTCAAGACCACCATCGACCCCACGATGCAGCAGGTGGCAGAGGAGGCTGTGCGCTCGCAGCTCGACACGCTTTCGCTCGACGGCCTGGACATGGGCATGGTCGTCGTTGACCCCAAGACCGGCTACATCAAGTGCATGGTAGGCGGCTACGACTACAACGCCGACGAGAATCACGTGAACCACGCTACGGCAAAGCGCCCCGTGGGCTCCACGTTTAAGGCCTTTACGCTGGCGACTGCCATCCAAAACGGTATGAACCCCAACGTCACCCTCAACTGCAACTCGCCGCTCAAGGCCAAGGGCACCACGACCGAGGTGCAAAACTACGGCAACCAGAGCTATGGCAACATCACGCTTAAGCAGGCAACGGCATACTCATCCAACACCGGCTACATTCAGGTGGCCGAAGCCATCGGCAATGACAAGATCATGTCGCTCGTCAAAAAGCTCGGCATCGATCCCGCCAAGGACAATATCGAGGACGTTCCCGTCATGACGCTCGGCACCGGGTCCATCTCACCGCTCGAGATGGCATCGGCCTACGCAACGTTTGCCAACGGTGGCTACTACCGTCAGCCCATCGCCATTACCGAGATCGACTCGCGTACCGGCTCGGTTCTGTACCAGCACACCGACAATCCCACGCAGGTGCTCACCGAAGGCGAGGCTGCCGCGGTTACCGATGTTCTATCCGGCGTCATGCAGGGCAGCGGCACGGGTGCCGCCGGCGCGCTGAACGTCAACCAGCCCTATGCCGGCAAGACGGGCACCACTGACAACACCACCAACCTGTGGTTCTGCGGCTTCACGCCGCAACTGACATGCGCCCTGTGGACCGGTTATTCCGCAGGCGAGATTCCCATCCAAAAGTACGGTTCGGACCTGCTGGGCGACAGCACCAACCTGCCCGTCTTTAAGAAGTTCATGAACACCGTTCTTGCGGGCACCGAGCGCGAGGAATTCTCGACCGGAACGGCTCCCACGTACAAGAACAATAACGTCTGGAAGTTCTACGGCACAAACAACAAAAAGAAAGACGAAGAGGATAAAGACGAGGGAAAAGAAGAGGAAGAGACCACGACCACCACAACGACAACGACAACGACAACCACTGAAACCCCGGGCGGCAACACCACCGGCGATAGCGGTACGACAGGTGGCGACGGTGGCACGGGTGGCGATGGCGACACGGGTGGCGACGGTGGCACGCCGACGCCTACCCCCGATCCTACGCCCACGCCCAACCCCTCTACGGGCCAGTAGACGCAAGGCGGCATCTGACACCAAGGCGCCCGAGCAGCACGTACGCTGCTCGGGCGCTTCTTTATTTCGGCAGATGCCACAAGATGCCACGACGGCCCCGGCTGCAGGACCGATAGAGCAACGGGTGCCGGCATGCAAAAGGGCGCTGACCTTCGTCAACGCCCTCGGCAATTACCTATAGCAACAATCGGCACAGCAGCAGCGCCACGCATCCCCTACTTGTGAGAGTTACTCAGCTTGTTGATGAGCGCTTCAAGGCGTTCGCCGTCCTCGGCCGTCTGCGCAATGACTAAGATCGTGTCGTTGCCGGCAAGCGAGCCAAGCACGTCGGGCAGCTCCGCGGCATCGACCGCTGCGGCAATACCAGAAGCCGTACCGGGCTGTGCCTTGATCATAACCAGATTATCGGTGCGCAGTACGCCGGTAACCAACTCGGAAACCATGCGCTGCAGATGCAGGTCCTCGGCAAGGACATAGATGCCCTCGGGGAGCTTACGCAGTCCCATGTCCGCGATGTCGCGCGAAACGGTCGCCTGCGTGCAATCGAAACCCATGGCGCGGAGCTCGTCTACCAAAACGCGCTGCGTACGTACGTCCTTATTGCGAACAATATCTCTGATGGCATCCTGGCGCCCATTGCGTTTTTTGGCCATACAAAACCTCACTCCAAAAGATGGCGGAGACAATCACTTAGTGATTGAATAGTTTAGCGCTATTTGAGGGTTTTAGTGAATAAGAACGCATTTCGAAACAATTCCATGCAATTAATTTCGAAAATCACGCTACTAGACAGTCCTGACGCCCGAACGATTGAAAAAGGCCGCCAGATGCGTATACAACGCACACCGCATAGGCTTGGCACCAGCTATCGAACCATAGAGCAGACCTAGGCCACGATGATTGCCCTTAAGGGCCGCAACCATCTGACGGGTACGCTGTGCTTCGAGCATATCATGCAAACGGGCCGAACGCTCTATTGAAGACACCCCATGGGGGCTCAGACACAAATTTTCGATGCAGGCAACCAGGCTGGCGTAGTAATACCGCTGGCAGACCAGCTTCAACTGATCGCCACCGCCCGCGACGGCAAGCGAGTCGGCAAGCCTGTCGAGCGCCCCGATATCATCAGAAAGCCTGGCAAACATCGTGGGGTCAAACGTCTCCGTAATCGACGGCGCCACTGCATGAAAACGGGCACGGCCACATCCCGAAACGCGCTTTGCCTGCGAAAGCGCGAACGTCAAAAAAGACACCGTGCGAAACGCATCGCCATGCGCAAGGCACGCCTCAAAAAGGGCGCGATCATACAGCACGCCGGAGGTCTGTCGGATTAAACCACAGGAAACCAATTGGGTCAGGCAAGCCGCCCGGTCCTCATCTTCAGAAACGGATGTTGCGTCCAAAACTCGGGAATGACGTTCGCGGTGAACATCGTAGCGATCGAGCGAAACAGAGGGAAACACGATGTCAGCAGAAGCGTCGCAGGAGCTTTCGACCATCTGCGAAAGGGACTGCGGCGCAAACCACTCATTGGCATTCATCGCAATGATCTGGGAGCCGCGCGAAGCCGCAAAGCCAGCACGCAGGCAGGCGCCAGGCACTGGGTCCTCAACATCAATCAAATCAATATGAATGTCTCTGTCGGCAGCAACTTCGAGCGAATGACGCACACCAGCTACCACGCCGCGGCGAACGACGACAATCTGCAAATCGTAGAGGTCTTGGTTCTGGATGCTCTCGAGAGCGCGCATCGTATAACTGGGCGAACCCTCAACAATCAGGATCACCGAAAGTCGCGGATGCGAACCACGTCGAACCAAGTTTTCCGTCCTCTCGACAGCCAGTAACAAACTGCCGTTCATGGTACACCCCGTCAATTAATGCGGATGGTCGCCCGTCGCGATGCACGTCAAGAACAGATGTTGCACACGCCCCGCTCACAGGCGCTGCACACAAAGATCGCCGTCAGGCAGTCACTTCCCTAATCGAGCACCACAAGCTCGGTGGGGTCGTAATCCACGCCCATAAAGGTAAGACCGCATGCGGGCGCCGTAGGACCGGCAGCGGAGCGATCGCAGGCATCAATTACCTCACGCATCCACTCGGGATCGCGGCGATGCATGCCGATCTCGACAAGGGTGCCCACAATGGTTCGCACCATCGAATGCAAAAACGCATTGCCCTCGATGGTAAACGTGAGGATGTCCTCGCCAAAGGCGACCTCATGGCCAAACTCAGCACGCATTACGCAGCGGTGCGTAGGTTTGCCCACGGCAGAGGCGACCTTGCAAAAGCTCTTAAAGTCCTGCTCGCCCAAAAGCGCAGGGCAGGCGGCCGCCATCGCATCGACGTCGAGGGGATAGCGATGCCACCACACTGCACCGCGTGACAGCACGGGCCGCGCATCACGGTCGGCAATGCGATAGGTGTAAGTGCGAGAGCGCGCGTCAAAACGTGCAGAAAAGTCCTTACGAGCCTTGTAGACCTCGTTTATGGCGATATCTTTGCCCAGGAGGGCATCCATAGCCCTCAGCCACCTACGGCGCGTATACGCAAGCTCAGCGTCCGTTACGGGCACGCTGATGTATTGGGCCACCGCATGAACGCCGGCATCGGTACGCCCCGCGCACGTCAGATCGATTGGGCGGCGCAGCAACGTCTCAATGGCACGGCGTAGCTCGCCCGCGACCGTCGTCTGGCCCGGCTGCTCGGCAAATCCGCTATAGGAGGAGCCATCGTAGGCCACGCGAAATACAAGGGTGGCGTCAAGCTCGGGGGTCAAATTGAAATCAGACGGCGCAGTCATGGGCGCTCCCAACAAACTAGCAACGGTATTGCGACAAAAAAAGAGGGGTACGCGAACGTACCCCTCGAATATAGCCTATGCAGACAGAATGTCTACTCAGCGGTCTCCTCAGCAGGAGCCTCCTCGACAGCCTCGACCTTCTTGGGAGCAGCGGCCTTCTTGGGGGCCGGAGCAGCCTTCTTGGCCTTAGGCGTGCAAGGCTCGGTGACGAGCTCCATGATAACGATAGGAGCGTTATCGCCCTTACGGTTACCGAGCTTCATGATGCGGGTGTAACCGCCGTTGCGGTCCTGCCACATGCCCTGAGCAGCCTTGTCGAAGATCTCGGCAACGAGCTGCTTATCGCCGAGCTTGGCGATAGCCAGACGACGAGAGTGCAGGTCGCCCTTCTTAGCCCAGGTGATGATCGGGTCGACGACCGAACGCAGCGCCTTAGCGCGGGTCTCGGTGGTCTTGATGCGGTCGTTCTCGAAGAGGGCCTTAGCAAGGCTCTTCTTCATGGCCTTGGTGTGGCTCGCATCGGTGCCGAGCTTCAGGCCCTTCTTAACGTTGTGACGCATGGTCTAGTTTCTCCTCAAATATGCGAAGCATTAAGCCTTCAGGCTCAGGCCCATGGACTCAAGCTTGTCCTTCACTTCCTCGATCGACTTAACACCGAAGTTACGGATGTTGAGCAGATCGTTCTCCGAGAACTCAACGAGCTGACGGACCGAGTGAATGCTGGCGCGCTTAAGGCAGTTGTAGGAACGGACGGAAAGGTCCAGATCCTCGATCTGCTTGTCCAGCTCGGCGTTGTCGTTGGTGACCTCGGGAGCGAAGATCGAAGCCTCCTCCTCGACCTCGGGGGTCTCGGCAAGGTTCATAAAGGCGGCCATATGCTGGTTGATGATATTGGCAGCCTGGACCACGGCGTCGCGCGGGGCGATGGAACCGTTGGTCTCGATCTCGAGGACAAGGCGGTCGTAGTCGGTATGCTGGCCGACACGGCAAGCCTCAACGAGCTTGGCGCAACGGGACACCGGCGAGTACAGCGAGTCGACGTTGATCACACCGATGGGATCGTTGTCACGCTTGTTAGCCTCGCCAGAGACATAGCCGCGGCCATAGCCGATGCGCATGCTCATGGTGAGATGGCCACCCTCGGTGAGCGTAGCAATGTGCTGCTCGGGGTTGACTAGCTCAAACTCGGACGGAATAAAGAAGTCCGCACCGGTGACCTCGCAGGGGCCGTCAACCGAGATGGTGGCGGTCGCCTCGTCGGTCGTGCCGAGAGCCCTGAAGACAAGACCCTTGACATTCAGGACGATGTCGGTGACATCCTCGACCATGTTAGGGATGGTCATGAACTCGTGCTGCGCACCATCGATCTGAATGGCCTCGACGGCGGCACCCTCGAGCGAGGACAGAAGAACACGACGAAGCGAGTTACCCAGCGTATCGCCGTAGCCACGCTCGAGCGGCTCGACGGAGACACGAGCAGAGGTCTCGTTAATCTCTTCGACCTGAACCTGAGGCCTAATGAATTCTGACATGTATTACCTCCAGCCTCAGCAGCCCGGATGGACTACTTAGAGTAGAGCTCGACGATGAGCTGCTCGTTGATATCACCGCTGATCTGCTCACGCGTCGGCAGAGCGAGCACGTTACCAGACAGCTTCTCGATATCGACCTCGAGCCAGCCAGGGACCTCAAAGCGCTCGGAGGAAATCAGGGCCTCCTTGATGGGGAGGAGGTCACGGAACTTCTCGCCGACAGCGACGACGTCGCCGGCCTTGACGCGGTAGGACGGGATGTCCACGCGCTTGCCGTTCACGGTGAAGTGACCGTGACGGACGGACTGACGAGCCTCTTTGCGGGTGCGGGCGAAGCCAAGACGGAAGACGACGTTGTCGAGGCGAGACTCAAGGATGATCATGAGGTTCTCACCGGTGACGCCGTTCATCTTACGGGCCTTGTTGAAGTAGCCGTGGAACTGCTTCTCCAGAACGCCATAGATGAACTTGACCTTCTGCTTCTCACGCAGCTGCATGCCGTACTCAGATTCCTTGCGACGGCGCTTGGGCTGACGGATAGATTCCTTCTTGCTGCTGTAACCGAGCTCAGCGGGATCGATCCCGAGCTGACGGCAGCGCTTAAGAACAGGAGTCCTGTCGATTGCCATATTGATACGATCCTTTCAGTTACACGCGGCGACGCTTCTTGGGGCGGCAGCCGTTGTGCGGAATGGGGGTCTTGTCCTGGATGCTCGAGACCTCGAGGCCAGCAGCCTGGAGGGAGCGGATGGCGGTCTCACGACCGGAGCCGGGGCCCTTGACGAAGACGGAAACCTTCTTCATACCGTGCTCCATGGCCTGCTTGGCAGCAGCCTCGGCAGCCATCTGGGCAGCGAACGGCGTGGACTTACGGGAGCCCTTGAAGCCCACCTGGCCAGCCGACTTCCAGGAAATGACGTTGCCCTGGGGATCGGTGATCGAAACGATCGTGTTGTTGAACGTAGAACGAATGTGAGCCTGGCCCACGGAAATGTTCTTACGGTCCGCGCGCTTCAGACGGGCAGCGCGAACGTTCTTCTTAGCAGTAGCCATCTATCTAGCGCTCCTTATTTCTTCTTCTTAGCACCGATCTGACGCTTCGGGCCCTTGCGGGTACGAGCGTTAGTGTGGGTGCGCTGGCCGCGGACCGGGAGGCCCTTGCGGTGACGAAGGCCGCGGTTGCAGCCGATGTCCATAAGGCGCTTGACGTTCTGGTTGCGCTCACGGCGGAGGTCGCCCTCAACCATGATCTGATTCTTATCGATATAATCGCGGATGGCGTTAACCTCATCCTCGGTGAGGTCCTTAACGCGCGTGTCCACGTTAACGTTGCACTCGACGCAAATCTTCGTCGCAGTGGTGCGGCCGATGCCGTAAATGTAGGTCAGACCGATCTCAACGCGCTTCTCACGCGGGAGGTCGACACCATTAATACGGGCCAACGTAGTCTCCTCTCTTAACCCTGACGCTGCTTATGACGGGGGTTCTCGCAAATGACGAGGACCTTGCCGTGGCGCCTAATGATTTTGCACTTATCGCACATCTTCTTGACCGAAGGACGTACCTTCATCGTTCTTCCTTTCGGTAGCGCTCAAACTACTTCCCTACTATCTACTCGCCCAGCCGCAGGCGTTTAAAACTATGGCTGGTCTTCACACGCAAACCGACCGTAGGTTGAGCTAAGCCTGCAGTCGGAAAAGAGCGTGTATGCGTGTCGCTATTTATAGCGATAGGTGATGCGACCGCGGGTCAGGTCGTACGGGGAAAGCTCCACGACAACCCTGTCACCGGGGAGAATGCGGATGTAATTCATTCGAATCTTGCCAGAAATGTTGCACAGAACCGAATGACCGTTCTCGAGCTCGACCTTAAACATGGCGTTGGGCAGCGGTTCCTTTACCGTACCCTCGAGCTCAATTGCGTCTTCCTTCTTCACAAGCAATCATCTTTCTCTAGAAAACGACAGCGATTGAGTATTCTACAATACGTATCCACGCATCGTAATATCTTCGTAATGGCTCCACAACTACGTGGGACTTGTTACATTTCTCCGCCTTGGAGCGAACACCAAGCACCTTGCGCATCCGTGGTGAGAATCACCGGACCGTCATTGGTAATGGCGACGGTGTTCTCGTAGTGCGCGGCGGGCAGGTGGTCGTTGGTCGTGACGATCCAACCGTCGGAGCCTGTGCTCACATGGTTGGAACCCATCGTAACCATCGGCTCGATGGCAATGACCATGCCGGCCTGGAGGCGAACGCCCCTCCCCTTCTTTCCATAGTTAGGAACGTTGGGGTCCTCGTGCATCACGCGGCCGATGCCATGTCCCACATAATCACGAAGCACGCCGTAACCGTGAGACTCGGCGAGGGACTGAACGGCATAACCAACGTCCCCGATATGGTTACCGGGAACAGCCTGCTCGATGGCAGCCTTAAGACAATCGCGCGTGACCTCGCACAAAGCCTTGGCTTCGGGCGTGGGGGTGCCGACGAAAAACGTCCAAGCGTTATCGCCGACCCAACCGTCGACAACGGCTCCCGTATCGATGGAGATGATATCGCCATCGCGCAGGATCATGTCGGGGTTGGGAATACCGTGGACCACGGCATCGTTGATCGATGCGCAAATGGTCCCCGGGAACCCGCCGTAACCCTTAAAGGCCGGGGTGCCGCCATGCATGCGGATAATCTGCTCCGCGAGCTGATCGAGCTCAAAAGTCGAAACGCCGGGACGCACCATGGCTCCAACGTGGCGGAGCGCCATCTTAGATAGCGCTCCTGCCTTCTTCATCTGCTCGATTTGCGTTGCAGACTTAATCTTGATCATAGACCGAGAGCCTCTTTGACATCCCCGTACACGGTCTCGCGAGCCTGGTCACCGTTGACCGACTTGAGCAGACCCTGGCCACGATAGTAGTCGACGAGCGGACTCGTGGACTTCTCGTAGACGTCGAGACGGTTCTTGATGGTCTCGGGCTTGTCGTCGTCGCGCTGATACATCTCGCCTGCGCACTTGGGGCAGGTAGCATCAGCAGCGGTGCCGGTGTAACCGCAGGCGCGGCAGGTGCGACGCGAAGACAGACGATCGATAATGACCTCGGGGGCCACATCGACCAGAAGGGCACAGTCGATCTCGCGACCCATGGCGGAAAGCTCGGAATCGAGCGTCACAGCCTGGGCGGTGTTGCGCGGGAAGCCGTCGAGGATGAAGCCCTGTTGGGCGTCATCGGCGGCAAGGCGCTCCTTGACAAGGTCGATCACGAGCTGGTCGGGAACGAGCTCGCCAGCGTCCATGTACTTCTTAGCCTGAATACCAAGCTCGGTGCCACCCTTGACGGCAGCACGCAGCAGGTCGCCCGTGGAAATATGGGCGACGCCAAACTCGGCGACGAGCTCCTGTGCGACGGTGCCCTTACCGGCACCCGGAGCTCCGAGCAATACGAGGTTCATGAGCAATCCTCCTCTAGCCTATTTAAAGAATCCATCGTAATCATACATCTTGATCTGGCCTTCGAGCTTATCGACCGTGTCGAGCACGACGCCGACCATGATGAGGATGGACGTGCCGCCAAATGCCTGGATCAGATGGTTACCCGTGAAGGAGAAGATGATCGAAGGCACGATGGCGATGAGCGCCAAAAAGACAGCGCTGGGAAGCGTAATCTTGTTGAGCGCGTTCTTGATGTAGGCCGCGGTAGCCCTACCCGGACGCACGCCCGGAATAAAGCCGCCCTGCTTCTTAAGGTTGTCGGCCGTGTCATCGGGGTTAAACACCATGGAGGTGTAGAAGTACGCGAAGAACACGATGAGGACAACATTAAGCACCCAGTTGAGCCAACCGGTCGAAAGCGCAGAGGCAACTGCCTGGATCCAGCCGATGCCGGGGAAGAACACGGCAATCTGAGCCGGGAAATACAGCAGCGCCGAAGCGAAGATGATCGGCACGACACCCGCGGTGTTGACCTTGATGGGCAGGTAGGTGGTCTGGCCACCCATCATGCGACGGCCCACGACGCGCTTAGCGTAGGAGACCGGAATGCGGCGCTGGCCGCGCTCAAGGAAAACAATCAGCGGGATAACCAGCAGGATGATGGCGCAGATAATCACCATGGTGATGATGCCACCGGCATTGCCCTCGGTGCTGGAGAAGATAGCCTGCGGCAGACCGGCCATGATGTTCGCAAAGATGATCAGCGACATGCCATTGCCGATACCGCGCTGGGTGATGAGCTCACCAATCCACATGATCAGCATGGCGCCCGCAGTGAGCGTGCCGACGATCATGAGGTCGAAGATGATCTCGGGAGCGCCGGCGCCATTAAAGCTGATGCCGAAGCTCTTAAAGAGGAAGAGGTAACCCACGGAGTTGAGGATTGCCAGAGCCAGGGTGAGGTAACGCGAATACTGCGTAATCTTGGTCTGACCGACCTCGCCCTCGCGGGCAAGCTCATGCAGGGAAGGCACAACGGCCTGGAGCATCTGGAGGATGATCGAGCTGGTGATGTAAGGCATGATGCCCAGCGAAAACACCGACACATAGCTCAAAGCGCCGCCAGAGAAAAGATTCAGGAGGGCCATAGCACCTGCGGCGACCGAATTGTTATCGGTCGAGAAAAGGCCCAGCATCCCCTGGAAGGGAATGCCGGGCACAGGAACGTGCGCACCAATGCGGTACACGACGAGCATAGCTATGGTAAAAAGAATCTTTTCGCGCAATTCTTTGATGCGGAAAGCATTCTTAAGACCATTTAGCACGGCAGCTCGACCTTTCCGCCGGCGGCCTCGATCTTGGCCTGCGCAGAAGCGCTGACCTTGTCGACCTTGACCGTGAACTTCTTGGTGAGCTCACCATTGCCGAGCACCTTGACGGGCTCGAACTCGCTCTTGGTGATGCGAGCGGCCTTAAGAGCGGCACCGTCGATCACAGCGCCGTCCTCGAACTTGCGCTCGAGACGCTCAACGTTAACAGCGGTGTACTCGATACGACGGGGGTTGCGGAAGCCCGGAAGCTTGGGCAGGCGCATAGCCAGCGGAGTCTGGCCACCCTCGAAACCGGCACCCTTGGTGCCGCCAGAGCGGGAACCCTGGCCCTTCTGACCGCGGCCAGAAGTGGTGCCGTGACCCGAAGAATTGCCACGGCCGACGCGCTTGCGGTTCTTGGTGGAACCGGGCGCGGGAGTAAGATCGTGAAGCTGCATTTGCTACTCCTCTACAATCTCGACAAGGTGCTTGACCTTGAAGATCATGCCGCGGACGGACTCGTTGTCAGCAATCTCGCGAACCTCGCGGATCCTGTGGAGACCGAGGGCACGGACAGTACGGACCTGGTCCTGCTTGCAACCGTTGGTACTGCGGACCTGCTTGATCTTGATGGTGTCAGCCATGCTTAGTTCTCCTTACCGACGAACATCTCGGAGACCGTCAGGCCACGGCGAACCGCGACGTCCTCAGGGCTGGAGAGCTCCTTGAGGCCCTCGACGGCAGCCTTGATGATGTTGAGGCCGTTGTCGGTACCGAGGGACTTGGACAGGACGTTCTTGATGCCAGCAAGCTCAAAGAGGGGACGCACAGCGCCGCCGGCGATAACGCCGGTACCCTCGACAGCGGGCTTGATGATGATGCGGCCGGCACCAAAGTGGCCGAGAACCTCGTGCGGGATGGTGCCCTGCTCGGTCACCGGCACGTGGAACATGTTCTTCTTGGCATCGAGAGATGCCTTGGAGATGGCCATGGGCACCTCAGCGGACTTGCCCATGCCAACGCCGACGTTGCCCTTGCCGTCGCCAACGACGACGAGAGCGACGAGGCTCATGCGACGACCACCCTTGACGGTCTTCGACACGCGGTTGATGTAAACGACGCGCTCCTCGAACTCGGAGGCCTCGCGCTGCTGCTTCTGATTACGAGCCATGTGCTACATACCTCCTAGAACTCGAGACCGGCGGCACGAGCACCGTCGGCGAGGGCCTTGACGCGGCCATGGTAGATACGGCCACCACGATCGAAGGCGACCTTGGTGATGCCGGCCTCGATGGCGCGCTTGCCAACGAGCTGACCGACCTTCTCCGCAGCCTCCTTGTTCGAGGTGTGGGTGCCCTTGAACTCGGCCTCGAGGGTCGAGGCAGAGACGAGCGTCAGGCTGGAGCCCTTGCTGTCGTCGATGATCTGGGCATAGATGTTGGCGTTAGTACGGGTCACGCGAAGACGCGGACGCTCGGCGGTACCCGAGACCTTGCCGCGAACACGACGCTGACGACGCTTGAGGCCTTCCAGCTTCGCCTTATGCTTGTTCATACGTAAACTCCTAAAAAGGTTGATCTTGCCAGCACCTGACGGGGTGCTGGTCTTATGCGAGTGAGTCGGTTACGACTACTTGGCGGCCTTACCCAGCTTGCGGCGGATGTGCTCGCCAACGTAGTGGATACCCTTGCCCTTGTAAGGCTCGGGAGGACGATGGCCGCGGATCTCAGCGGCGATCTGACCGACCTGCTGCTTGTTGATACCCTTGACGTTCACGTGGGTGTTGTCGGGAACCTCGAAGGTGATGCCCTCGGGAGCCTCGACGATCACGGGGTGCGAGAAGCCCAGGGAGAACTCGAGGTTCTTGCCCTTCTGCTGCACGCGGTAACCGACGCCGGCGAGCTCGAGCTTCTTCTCGAAGCCCTCGGAAACGCCAACAACCATGTTGTGGATGAGGGCGCGGGTGAGGCCGTGGCGGGCACGGGTCTCACGCTCGTCGTCGGGACGGGAAACGGTGAGGACGTTGTCCTCGACGTTGATAGCGAGCTTCTCAAAGACATCGAGCTCGAGCTGGCCCTTGGGGCCCTTGACGACAACGTTGTTGCCGTTGACTGCCACTTCGACTCCGGCGGGAATCTGGACAGGCTTATTACCGATACGAGACACGGTGATCTCCTTTCCTTCTACCTACCGAGCGAATTACCAGACGTAAGCGATGATCTCGCCGCCGACGTTGTGCTTGCGAGCATCGCGGTCGGTCATGACGCCATGGCTGGTGGAAATAATGGCGGTACCAAGGCCACCGCGGACGCGGGGCATGTCGGCAACGCCGGTGTACTTACGCAGGCCCGGCTTGGAAATGCGGCGGATGCCGTTGATGACCTTAGCCTTCTTGGGACCATACTTAAGCGTGATGTGCAGAGTCTTCTGGGGAACGGTGTCCTCGACATCGTAGCCCTCGATGTAGCCCTCCTCGTGCAGAACACGAGCGATCTCGACGAGCTTCTTGCTGCTCGGCATGGAGACCGTGGCCTTGTTCACAGAGTTAGCGTTACGGATGCGCGTAAGCATATCTGCGATCGGGTCTGTAAGGTTCATACAGATTCTCCTTCGTTCTTGATGAACACGTGCTCTTGGTTCTTCGCCGCCCTTAACGGCAAAGCCTAACTAGCGCGTTTTCCCTGTTCCAAACTGATGCTTGAAACGCTGGTAGTGACTTACCAGCTGGCCTTCTTAACGCCGGGAAGCTCGCCCTTGAGTGCAAGCTCGCGGAAGCAGACACGGCACAGGCCGAACTTGCGGTACACAGAGTGCGGACGGCCGCAGCGCTGGCAGCGCGTGTACTCACGAGTAGAGAACTTCTGCTTGCGATTGCACTTGACGATCATCGATGTCTTAGCCACTTATATCCTCCTCACATAGAGTATTGTTCGCCCCAAGCGCCGCCCCCTTGTGGGAACGGCGCTTATAGGGCAGGTGAACCTATTTCTTGAACGGGAAACCGAAGGCGTCCAGAAGGGCCTTGGCCTCCTCATCGGTGTTGGCGGTGGTCACGAAAGTGATGTCCATACCACGCTGGTGATCGACGGAGTCGAAGTCGATCTCGGGGAAGATGAGCTGCTCGGTGACGCCCATGGAGAAGTTACCACGGCCGTCGAAGCTCTTGGCGGAGATGCCGCGGAAGTCGCGGATACGGGGGATCGCGACGGAGGTCAGACGATCGAAGAACTCCCACATACGGTCGCCACGCAGGGTAACCTTGCAGCCGATCGGCATACCGGCGCGCAGGCGGAAGGTAGCGATGGACTTGCGGGCACGGGTGATCATCGGCTGCTGGCCGGTGATGGCGCGCAGGTCGCGCACGGCACCGTCGATGGCCTTGGAATCGGTAGCGGCCTCGCCGACACCCATGTTCACGACGATCTTCTCAAACTTGGGGATCATCATGACGTTCTCGTACTGGAACTTGTCCTGAAGCTGCTGCTTGACCTCGTTGTTGTACTTGGTCTTCAGACGCGGCACATACTTCTCTTCTGCCATTGTTCACTCCTTCTTGGGGTTTTAAGCACGGGGCGTGGCCACGATGGGTTGTCCTCGTGCCTCCTGGCTGCATCCGCGCCGCTCATGGCATTTTGCGGTTTGGACTCGACGCAGCAGGAGCCGACAAAACAATCGGTACTATACGCGCATCGGGAGCGTATTTCCAGAAAAACCTCGTCTGCCTGCACAACTCCACAACTCCCCCGCACAAATGGGTCCCAAAAAGCAGTTGCGGTGAAATAGGGACTGTTGGGCGGCCTAACAGGCTTAAACAATCCGTATTTCACCGCAACTTATTGGTGAGGATGCGATTAGCGCTTGCGGGGGATGAGTTTGGTGCGGCGCAGGTGGATCATCTCGGCGGCGATGGAGATGGCGATCTCCTCGGGGTCCTCCGCCTCGATGGCAACGCCAATCGGCAGGTGCAACTCGTCGATTTGCTCCTGCGTAAAGCCCTCCTGCTCCAGGCGGGCGCGCACAAAGGCCGTCTTGCGGCGCGAGCCCAGGCAGCCCAGATAGGCGGGTTTGGCGCGCATGGCCTGAATCACCACGTCGATATCGGACTTGTGACCCGCCGTGGCGACGACCACCAGGTCGCGCGGGCCGATGGGGCACCGCTCGCTCAGGTTCTTGTAATCGACCAGACGACGATCGTAGACGTTGGGCACCCATTCGGGGGTCAGCGTGCCGGGGCGGTCGTCGCAAGCCACGACGGCAAAGCCCGCCGCCGTGAGCACCCGCGCCGTCGCAGCGCCCACGTGGCCACAGCCAAAGATGTAGGTCAGGCCCTCGGGGCAGAGCGTCTCGATGTGAGCCACGGGAATCTCGGAGGCGGCGTTGGTGTAGGTGACCTTACTCCCCTCCTCCACCAGCGAAAGCCCGGGGCAGCCCGCAATGGTGTGGCGCGATTCCTTGCCATGGCACTCGGCCACATCGCCCTCGAGCGCGCTCGCGATAAACGGCTCAAAGTCGATGACGAAGTCGCCGATGCGCCGATAGGCCAAGACGTCGGCTATTTCCTGGAACAACGACGCCTGAGTCGCATCCAGATGCAGGTAGCACAGGCAGATGGCTCCGCCGCAGATCATGCCGGTATCGGAGTTCTCGCCGCCCATGGTGTAGCGGACCAGACGCGACTGTCCCGCGCTCAGGAGCTCGCGCGCCTCATCCAGCGCAAAGAGCTCAATCTTGCCGCCGCCGATGGTGCCCGCCTGGCTGCCATCGGCAAAGACAGTCATCCAGGCGCCCACACCGCGCGGCGATGACCCCGCCGTACCGGCCACGACCACGAGCTCGCACGTCTCGCCAGCACGCAGGGCGGCAAGCGCCGCATTCACAACATCGAGCTTTTCCATTGCCGCCTTCTATCCTCTAAAGACATCGGTGAGCATGGCGAGTGCCTCGAGCACGCCGCCGCCGACCGACGTCGCCTTGTCCGAAATGTAGTTGATATAGCTGGCATCGCCGCGCGGATCGACATCGGCGCATTTAAAGCCCTCAGTCACCTGCACGCCGTTCGCCAAAAGTCCGCGCAGACAGCCATCGATCTGCGTGCACATGGGCGTATCGCCCGCGTAGCCAATCACGTTTCCGGCACTCACGATGTCGCCGATTGCGCGGTCGGACCGAAACACGCCGGCGGCGGGGCTGTGAATAACGCGCTCTTTGCCATAGCCGGCGATAATGCCTGGCACGCCCGTGTTGGGCTGGGGCGAACCCTGGGTGATGACGCGGCCCAGAAAATGCCCGCGCATGGTCTCGACCACGGCGTCGCAATCGACCGGCGCGGTAAAGCCCGGCCCCACGGCGATGACGACAGGAGCCATATCGCGCGTGGTGCCCAAGTTGCGCTTAGCCAGAATCGCGTCGACCACGGCAGCGGGTTTCAGCTCGCCGAGCATCTTGGCCTGGGGGTCCACCACAACGGCGACGTCTCCAGCCTCGGTAATTGCAAGCGCCTCTGCCGGCGTCTGTGCCAAGCGAGCGCGAATGCCCTCGACCTCGACCTCGCCCAAGCGAATAGCCTCGCAAAAACTGATTGTGCGGCGGATGCACGTGGGAACCGCGATATCGGCCATAACGACCGACACGCCGGCGCGCACCAAGCGAGCGGCGACGCCCGTGGCGATATCGCCGGCACCGCGAATATAAACGAGCATTCCCGGGGCACCTCCCTGTGCTACGGTTTGAGCAGAGCAAAAGCGGTTCGACCGCTACTCTGATGATTATTTATTATCACAGTATTATACGGCGGTGAACAGATGGAAACGACGAGCGGAAACCTTGCCTCCGCGCTCAAGATCGAGCCGGGCATTACCGCAATTATCGGCAGTGGCGGCAAGTCGACATTGCTGAAAACGCTGGGTCTCGAGCTCATGCGCGCCGGCGGCAGGGTACTTCTCTGTACCACCACGCACATGTTTCCCGTCGCCGGCGTGCCATGGGACGGGTCGAGCCGTCGCCTGGACTCCGCGCCTTGGAAGCCGGGGGCCCCGCATGTTCCCGGCTGCACCTGCGAGGCATGCACGGGACTTGCCCGCGGAAGCATCTGCCAGGCAGGCGTCTTGGACCCGGAGACAGGCAAGCTCTCCGCCCCCGCCGAGCCGCTCAACGAGCTGGCGCAGCGCTTTGACTATGTGTTGGCCGAGGCAGATGGCAGCAAGCGACTCCCGCTCAAGGCGCATGCCGCCTGGGAGCCGGTAATTCCCGCCGCCGCGGCAAACGTTGTCTGGGTCGTCGGCGCTTCGGGGCTGGGCAAGCCCGTCGCCGAGGCTGCCCACCGCCCCGAGCTCTTCTGCGAGCGCTGCGGCTGCGAGCCCACCGACGCTGCCACCCCAGAGCGCGTCGCCATGGTGCTCAATGCCGAGCTGCGAATGCTGAACCTCAACAATGCCCGCATCATGCTCAACCAAGTCGACACGCTTGCCGACCCAACGATGGCAGATCGCTTCGAGACAGCCCTCGGCCGCTCCGTCGTCGCCACCAGCCTCAAATAGCCGGCGCTGCCCCAGCAGACCTATAAGTTGCGGTGAAATAGTTCCTGAAACGGCCTATTTGGCGGCTAAACAGGAACTATTCCACCGCAACTGCGGAGGGGAATCCGGTGATCTTCCTGCTAGCGGGGGACGTAGCGGCCGGGTTGGGCTCCGGTGGGCTCGCCGTCGCGTGCCACCAGCACGCCGTTCACAAACACAGCCTTGGCGCGGCCATGTGCCTCAAAACCCTCGAGCGGCGTGTAGTCCACAGCCTGATGCTGCGTCGCCGCGCGAATGGTCCAGCGCGCCTTGGGATCCCACACGCACACGTCGGCATCGGCACCCTCGGCAAGACAGCCCTTGCGCGGATACATGCCAAAGACGCGCGCCGGGTTCTCGCTCATCAGGCGGCAGAGGTCCTCGGGGCCCAGCTGTCCCTCAAAGCTCGTAGCGATTGCGACGGGACGATGCTCCACACCGGGCCCGCCGTTGGGAATCGCGCGGAAGTCGTCGCGTCCGCGGTCCTTTTGACCGTGCAGGTTAAAGCTGCAGTGGTCGGTCGCAATCGTATCGATCTCGCCGGCCACAAGCGCCTCGCGCAGGGCTGCACGGTCGCCGGCATGGCGCAACGGCGGACTCATCACATACTTGGCACCCGCAAAGCCGTCCTCGCCCTGCTCCAAGTAGCAAGTATCGTCGAGCATCAGATACTGAGGGCAGGTCTCGACATAGATATTCTTCTGCCCGCGCGCCTTGGCGGCACGGATGGCCTCGAGCCCCAGCTTGGTCGAAAGGTGCACCACGTTGACCGGTGCGTCGCCGGCCAGGTGCGCCAGATATAGCAGGCGGCTCACTGCCTCGGCCTCGCACACGTCCGGACGGCTGAGCGCATGGCCCTCGGGCCCGTGGATACCCTGCTCAAACACGCGCTTCTGCAGCTCATTCACCAGCGTACCGTTCTCGCAATGCACGCATAGTATGCCGCCAATTCGCTTGAGCTCCTCGAGCACCTCGAGCGTCTCGGCATCGTCCAAGCGCAGGTGGTCATAGGCAAAGTAAGTCTTGAACGACGATACGCCCGCCTCGCGCATGGCCGAAAGATCGGCGCGGTTGCGCTCGTTCCACTCGGCGAGTGCCATATGAAAGGCGTAGTTGGCCGTGCAGGTTCCGTCGGCGCGGCGATGCCACTCGGCCAAGGCATCGGGCATAGTCACGCCGCGATCGGCCGTCGCGTAGTCCACGATGGTTGTCGTGCCGCCGCAGGCAGCCGCGCGCGTGCCGGTCTCAAAGCTATCGGCTGTCCAATCCATGCCGGTCCAGCACTGCATGTGCGTGTGGCCGTCGATAAAGCCGGGAAACACCCAGCAGCCCGCGGCATCCTCGACGGTATCGCCCTCGGCCGGCTCAATCGCCGCGGCGATCCGCACGATCTTATCGCCCTCCATGGCAAGATCGGCGCGGCGAAGCCCCTGTGGCGTCACGAGCGCGCCGTTTTTGATGATGATCATGTTGTTCCTTATTGATTAATACAGTTGGCCACGCGATCAAAATACGAGCAGGCAGCGATATGCTCCGTTATGCGTTGCTGTCCCTTGGCGGTATCGACGTCCCACAGCTCGTAGGCACGCGCCTCGACCAGCACCACGTCAATACGGTCCTTGAGGATCGAACCGCCGCCGTCCTTGCCCTCAAGACGCATGAGCGCATCGAACAGTTCCGCCGGAAAGAGCACCGGGCTCGAAGGCTCACCGTTGCACGCAAGACGCACCGGATGCTTGCGGCCACGCTCGTCAAATGCACGAACCATAGCCTCAAAAGAATCCGAACTCACGAGCGGCTGGTCGCCCGGCAAAAAGAGGCAACCTTTCCAGTTGCGTTCGACTCCCCACGAAAGGCCCGCACGGACGCTTTCGCTGCGCAGCTCGCCATCGTGCAGCACGCACGGGCAATGCTTGTCCTCGCAAATCTGAGCGACCTCGGGCCAACGCGTCGAAACCACGACGTCAAAGCCCCGGGGAACCGAATCGATGGTCCGGGCAATCAGCGGCTCGCCATAGATATCGGCAAGCATCTTGTTGGAGCCAAACCGCTTGCCCTCGCCCGAAGCCATAATGACGCAACCAAGTTTCATCTCCGCAAACCTCCCCTGGCTGCTTTGGACACCATAGTTGCTATACCCACCATACCAAGCTCACACTCCGTCGGAACAGGCACGCACTCGTTTTCCAGCGAACGACCCTTGGCTCTCCATAGCACAAAGGAGGGCACCCCGCGACGCAGGGCACCCTCCTCAATGGTGCAGATATGCCTACTCAGCGTCACCGGTAAACGTGGTACCGGTCTTGCCGGCAAGACCGTCACGTGCCTTCTCGAGCAGCGTGATGAGCGCCGTGCGGCCCGGCTTGCTCTCGGCAAACGTCGAGGCGGCCTGGACCTTGGGCAGCATGGAGCCGCGACCGAACTCGTTGGCCTCGGACAGACGCTTTACGTCAGCCGCGGTCAGCATGTCGAGCCACTGCTCGTGGTCGGTGCCAAAGCCAATGGCAACCTTCTCCACGGCCGTCAGGATAATCAGGGCATCGGCATCGAGCTGCTCGGCGAGCTTCTCGGCCGCAAAGTCCTTATCGATGACGGCGGCAGCGCCCTTAAGGTGGTTGCCCTGGGCCTTGGTGACGGGAATGCCGCCACCGCCGCAGGAGATCACCACGTGGTTGGACTCGACGAGCGACTTGATGGTGTCGAGCTCGACGATGTTCACAGGTTTGGGCGAGGCAACCACGCGACGGAAGCCCTGCTTCTCGTCGTGGATAAACTGGTAACCGCGGTCGGCCTCCAGCTCCTTGGCCTCGGCCTCGCTCATCCACGGACCGATCGGCTTGACCGGGTCGGCAAAGGCCGGGTCGTCTGCCGCAACCTCGACCTGGGTGAGCACGGTGGCGACACCCTTGTCGATATTGCGGTCGAGCATTTCCTCGCGCAGGGCGTTTTGCAGGTCATAGCCAATGTAGCCTTGGCTCATGGCGCCGCAAACGGACAGCGGGCAGGGAATGTACTTCTGAGGGTTAGAGCGCGTGAGCTCGGCCATCGCGTTGGCGATCATGCCCACCTGGGGGCCGTTGCCATGCACGACGACGACCTCGTTGCCCTCCTCGATCAGGTCGACGATAGCCTTGGAAGTCGTCTTGACGGCCTCCATCTGCTCGGGAAGGTTGGCGCCGAGGGCGTTTCCGCCCAGGGCGACAACGATACGCTTAGCCATTTCTCAGCCCAGCTTTAGGCCTGGAACCAACGGGCGGTGTTGCGCTCGTCGAGGGCCTTGAGGGTAGCGGCGGGATCGGCAACCTTCTGCAGGAACATCATGGCAGCGATGGCGTACGGCTTGTAGCTGGCCTCCTTGTACATGCCCACGCGGTGCATGTCGAAGACGTCGGCGTTGACCTCGCCGTGCTCGCAGGAGACACCGGAGATGTCGGCGGGCAGCGGGTGCATAAAGATGGTGTCCTGGCCGTTGGCAGTCTTCTCCATGAGCTCGGTCGTGGAGCACCAATCCTGATGGGTGGCGTTCTGGGCAAGCAGCTCCTTCTCGAGCGCTGCGATGCCGGCGTCGTCGCCCTCGGCGTACAGGTTGGTACGCTTCTCCATGGCGGCAAACGGAGCCCAGCTCTTGGGGATCACGATGTCGGCGCCCTCGAAGGCCTCGGCCATGGTGTTGACCTGCTTAAAGGTGGTGCCGGACTCGGCGGCATAGCCCTTGGCGCGCTCGACGACCTCGGGCATGAGGTCGTAGCCCTCGGGGTGGGCCAGGGTGACGTCCATGCCAAAGCGGGGCAGCAGGCTGATCAGCGACTGCGGGCAGGACAGCGGCTTGCCGTAAGAGGGCGAATAGGCCCAGGTGACGGCAACCTTCTTGCCCTTGAGGTTCTCGAGGCCGCCAAACTCGTTGATGAGGTAGAGCATGTCGGCAGAGGACTGCGTGGGGTGGTCGGAATCGGACTGCAGGGAGATGAGCGTGGGACGGTGATCCAGAACGCCGTCCTCGTAGGCCTGCTGGACAGACTCGGAGACCTCGGCCATGTAGGCGTCGCCCTTGCCGATGTACATGTCGTCGCGGATGCCGATGACGTCGGCCATGAAGGAGATCATGGTAGCGGTCTCGCGGACGGTCTCGCCGTGAGCGATCTGGGACTTCTTCTCGTCCAGGTCCTGCAGCTCAAGGCCGAGCAGGTTGGCGGCCTTAGAGAAAGAGAAGCGCGTACGGGTGGAGTTGTCGCGGAACAGGGAGACGGCCAGGCCCGAGTCGAAGATCTTGGACGAGACGTTGTTCTCGCGCAGCTCGCGCAGGGCGTCGGCGACGATGTAGAGAGCCTTGAGCTCATCGGTGGTCTTGTCCCAGGTGTGCAGGAAGTCGCTGCCGTACATACCCTTAAAATCGAGGCCGTTCAGCTGCTCGACGAGCTCGGTAAACTTGGCGTCCATGTAAATGTCCTTTCTAAAGGTGAAACGATCACAATGAGTAGATGTGCTCCGGCATGCGCGTGTGGCTAGAACATGCAGAGCACCATGACGAGGAC
Organism: uncultured bacterium; assembly: GCA_905216075.1. Lineage (GTDB taxonomy): Bacteria > Actinomycetota > Coriobacteriia > Coriobacteriales > Coriobacteriaceae > Collinsella. Next base: position 22,571 of record CAJMSO010000004.1, read on the forward strand.
CCGCCACCGTTGAGGAAGCATGGGAGATAACGACCGCGGGCCCCAAGTCAACAGGGGGTGCCGGGGACACGAGCGGCCCCCGGCTCAACAAAATCGAGGAATGGGACTAATCGATCTTGTTGTTAGTCAGACCGGCACGGAACACGGTGGCGTCGCCATCGGCCTGGCTCGGATCGTAGAGGTTCAGGGCAGCCACGTACATGGCGGCAGCGGTGACCAGGTCGTCCTTGTAGGTGACCTCGTTGGGAGCGTGAGCCTGAGACTCGGCACCCGGGCCAAAGCCGACGCAGGGGATGCCATAGCGGCCCTGGATGGAAACGCAGTTCGTGGAGAAGGTCCACTTGTCGCACAGCGGACGGCCGGTGCGCTTGTCCATGCTGGGCCCGCAGCCGATGCGCTCGTCACCAAACATGGCCTTGTGGGCGTCGACGAGGGCCTTGACGTGTGGAGCGGTCTCCTTGTTGATCCACGTGGGGAAGTAAGCCTCGGTCTCGTAGACCTCGCCGGTCCAGGACGGACGGTCGTACATGTACATGGAAACCTTCACGTCGTCGCCGTACTTCTTGGCGGCCGGCAGGTTGCGGATCTCGTCCAGGCAGGACTCCCAGGTCTCGCCGGCGGTCATGCGACGGTCGATGGAGATGGCGCAGGAGTCAGCGACGGCGCAACGGCTGGGGCTGGTGTAGAAGATCTGGCTGACGGTGCAGGTGCCGCGGCCCAGGAAGCGGGCATCCTCGTAGTGCTCGGGGTTGTACTTGGGGTCGAGCATCTTGACGAGACCCTTGATGTCGGTCGACTCGTCGCAGCCGTTGTTGTTGAGGGCGCGGACGTCGGCGATGATGTCGGCCATCTTGTAGATGGCGTTGTCGCCGCGGTCGGGAGCGGAGCCGTGGCAGGAGGTGCCGTGAACGTCGACGCGGATCTCCATACGGCCGCGGTGACCGCGATAGATGCCGCCGTCGGTGGGCTCGGTGGAAATGACGAACTCGGGCTTAATGCCGTCCTTGTTGTAGATGTACTGCCAGCACATGCCATCGCAGTCCTCTTCCTGGACGGTGCCGACGACCATGATCTTGTAGCCCTCGGGGATGAGGCCCATGTCCTTCATCATCTTGGCAGCGTAGGTAGCAGAAGCCATGCCGCCCTCCTGGTCAGAGCCGCCGCGGCCGTAGATGATCTCGTCGGTCTCGTAGCCCTCGTAGGGATCGGCATCCCAGTTCTCGATGTTGCCGATGCCGACGGTGTCGATGTGGGAGTCGATGGCGATGATCTTGTCGCCCTCGCCCATAAAGCCCATGACGTTGCCCAGACCGTCGACCTTGACCTCGTCATAGCCAAGGCTCTCCATCTCGGCCTTGATGCAGGCGACAACCTCACCCTCCTCGCAGGACTCAGAGGGGTGAGAGATCATGGCGCGAAGGAAGCGAGTCATATCAGCACGATGGGACTCAGCAGCAACCTTGATAGCGTCGAAATCGAGTTCTTTAGCCATTGTTCATAACCTTTCAAACGAAGGAATCTACCTGTGAGGTGGCGGAGCGATACCTATTTACTCCGCCCCAACGATTAGCAAGTGGGATATTCGCCTTCCCAGACGATGCGGCGATACTGGTCGGGGTCCGTGTCGCCCTCGGTGGAGAAGCAGAGCACGGAGCTCGTCTTGTCCAGGCCGATGAGCTCCTTGAGCTCGGCGTACTCGGGATCGAGCATGAGGGTCTCGACCAGGCCGGTGGTCACAGCGCCGGACTCGCCGGAAATGACGCGCGGGTCGCCCTTCTCGGGAGCGCCCAGGGTGCGCATGCCGCGAGCGGTGACCCAGTCGGGGCAGGACACGAAGGCGGTGGTGTGGTTGCGCAGGATATCCCAGCCCAGAATGTTGGGCTCGCCGCAGCACAGACCGGCCATGATGGAAGGCATGTCGCCGTCCACGATACGCGGATCGCCATCGCCGGCGGCAGCGCCCTTGTACAGGCAGGCAGCAGGCGCGCACTCAACCACGACGAAGGTGGGCGGGTTATCGGGATACAGGTTGGTGAAGTAGCCCACCACGGCGCCGGCGAGCGAACCCACGCCAGCCTGGACAAACACGTGCGTCGGGCGGTTGATGGCCATCTCGCGCAGCTGCTCGGCAGCCTCGGAGGCCATGGTGCCGTAACCCTCCATGATCCAGGACGGGATCTTCTCGTAGCCCTCCCAGGCGGTGTCCTGAACGATGACGCCGCGCTCGCAGGCGTCGGCCTCGGCGGCGGCCATGCGCACGCACTCGTCGTAGTTGACCTCTTCGATGGTCACCGTGGCGCCCTCGGCGGCGATGTTATCGAAGCGGGGCTTGGTGGAACCCTTGGGCATGTGCACGACGGCCTTCTGCCCCAGCTTGTTGGCAGCCCATGCTACGCCGCGGCCATGGTTGCCGTCGGTGGCGGTAAAGAAGGTAGCCTGGCCAAAGTCCTTGGCAAGCTGATCGGAGGTCAGGTAATCGAAGGTGCAGTCGGCAACGTCCTTGCCGGTCTCGTCGGCAATGTAGTTGGCCATGGCAAACGAGCCGCCCAGGACCTTAAAGGCGTTGAGGCCAAAGCGATAGCTCTCGTCCTTAACGCACAGGTTGGACAAGCCCAGACGCGCGGCCTGGCCGTCCAGGCGGGCAAGCGGAGTGACGGTGTACTGGGGGAACGACTGGTGGAAGGCGCGGGCCTTCTTCACGTGGTCGAGACTCATGATTCCCAAGTGCTTGTCATCGCTCTTGGGCATCGCGTTGCTCGCCCACTGGATCTTATCGGCCATACGGTGAACTCCTTAAGTTCTCTCTTGCCGGCCCCCGCATACGCGTTTCAGCCCGATCCCATTCACACGGCTGAACTTTTATGTGGATGCCAAACAAAAAGTTTGTTAGTAATGTTCTATCACACTTTTTGATTGGCATACCTAACGAATTGTTTGTTGCCGTAATCGGTACTTTTTCGCCGCCGAACGGTCATGAATTGCCTTGTTGATGGATTTGTTTGCGAACAGATGTGGTTTATGGCAAAGTGTGCCCAAACTAATTTTTAGGAAGGCACCCATGACCCCCGCACAGATTGAGTTTTACAAGCGCCTCGCACACGGCCTGGCGCTCCAATTTGGCCCCAACTGCGAAGTCGTCGTCCACGATCTGGAGACCGAGGACGTGGACCACTCCATCGTAGTAATCGAAAACGGCCACGTCAGCGGGCGCAAACTGGGTGACGGCCCCAGCCATATCGTGTTTGAGTCCATGCACGAGGGCGCCACCGACGTACACGACCGCGAGCCATACCTCACCAAAACCACCGATGGCAAGCTGCTCAAGTCCTCGACGATCTTTATCCGCAACGATGAGGGCAAACCCGTCGGCATTTTGGGCATCAACTTTGACATTACGCTTATGAAGGCTTTTGAGCGTTCGCTCGACGCCTTTACCGGCACCGGCGGCACGGGCTATACCGAGCCCGAGCCTATTACCAAGAACATCGGCGACCTGCTCGAGGACCTGCTGCACGAGTGCGAGCAGTTTGTGGGCAAGCCCGCGGCGCTCATGACCAAAGACGAGCGCATTCGTGCCATTGGCTACCTCGACCGTCGCGGCGCCTTCCTCATTTCCAAGTCGAGCGAGCGCGCCTGCGAGTTCTTTGGCATCTCAAAGTACAGCTTCTATAGCTACCTCAATGAGGCCAAGGCGGCGGCCGGCGACAAGTAGGCACTCGCCTAGATTGCCCCTCCCCTTTTGGGCGCGAGTTCTGGAAAGCGCGAATCCAAGACCGAGCCGCTTGGGAAGTTCCATATAATCGATGTCATTAGTATTTCGAAAGGATGGAACAGAATGGCGTTGAGCAAGGCATCATGCACCGGTCGCGGATTGATTCCGGCAATTGGTGGACATGTGCACCGCATGTTCGATGAGGGTGAAGACGACCTGTTTTCGCTGAGCCTTGACGACGTGATGGATGATCGCCCGTGGACCGCCGACGAACTCATGGGCGGCGGGGCTCGCCCGTCAAGCCCCAATCCCGCACTTGCGCCTAAGCCCGCATCTGCGCCGACTCCTGCGCAGTCGCCTGTTTCGACGCCCGCGCCTACGCCCGCACCCACTTCGGCGCCCACGCCCGCTCCCCGCCCCGCAAGCGACCCGTCCGAGACGGCGGCATTTCTCGCTGCAGCGACGCAGGGCAAATCGGCCGACAGCACCGTTATGTACAACGCCCAGCAGTTGCCCGTTCCTGCGGCACGCAAGCCTCCGGTCACAAGGCTCGATGAGCCCGTTGCCCGTCAGGTTGCCTACGATTCCTGGGCTGCAGCCGATCTGGATGAGACCTCTACCGGCATGCCGGCGCTCGACGTTCCAGTTAACCCGCTTTTTGCCGCCAACACGAGCGCCGCGGACTATGAGGGCGGTGCGACATATTCCGATTATTCCGATGACTATGCTGGCAACGGTCGCATCGAGACCGAGGACTATGGCACCGCATCGAGCGATTATCTCAACGATCCGTACGCTGCCACGCCTGCACCGGAATATGACCCGGAGGCCGCGTCCGCGCCGGCGTATACCAAAAGCACGGGCGAAGAGCGCTTCGCCGATTATTACGCCGAGGAAAAGGCGCTGCGTTTCTCGGAATTTCCGCAAGCAGTCAAGGTTGCCTTTATCGCCATTGTCATTGCCCTGCTCGGCGTCATTGCGTTTGAGGGATTCCGGCTGTTCTCCGGCCCCACCCAAGCGGAGTCGGAGACCCAGCAAAAAGAGGACGATAACCAGTACCTGGACATCAACACCCTCAAGGGCGACCCCAACGACGGGGACGACGAGTAGCGAGGGCTGAAGGCGGCCGCAGGATCCCGCATCCAGCACCGGCTTCTAAGTGCTGTTTTGTCATCCATCCACACTTTTCCGGATATTTTTCCTATCGAATTTGACACTTTTCCGAAGTTTTAAGGTGCCTATTTCGACACTTTTCCGTACCGCTGGCCCGGACGGATCTCGATCTGCGAGGGGCACGGCCTCGCCAGGAGCATGTCCGCCAAGGGCTGCAGCCCGGACAACGCGGCGATGGAGGGCTTCTTCGACCTGCTCAAGAGGGAGTTCTGGCACGGCAGGGACTGGTCGGGCTGGACCCCCGCCCGCTTCATCGAGGAGCTCGGGGGCTGGATCGGCCGATACAATACGGAGAGGCGCAGCGATGCGCTCGGCGGCCGCACGCCGGCCGAGTTCCGCGCCGCACTGGGAAGGGCCGCGTAACGGTCCAAGAAATCGTCCGCAGTCCCGAGGCTCAAAAGGAAAGCACGACCCGTTTCGAGACGCGGCCT
>CAJMSO010000005.1 GCA_905216075.1 uncultured bacterium
GATGCCAATCAGGGGGCTTTCGTGGACCGGAGTTCGATTCTCCGCGCCTCCACCAACTGTTCAGTAGGCGAACACATACGCGTGTTCGTCGTTAGGCGGGCGTTCGTATTGCTCGTCAGATAGAAAGAAGCCGCTCCATACGGGGCGGCTTCTTTGTGTTCTAGGCCTGCGGCATGATCTCCTGCTCGCCGTCCTCGTCCATGTACGGCATGAGGAACACGCCGCCCTGCTCGGTGGTAAGCAGCAGGTACTCGCGGTTGTGCTCGTCGCACACGATTTCCTGGCCGATGCCCTCGGGCAGGTCGTATATGGGGCCGTCCGTGCGGGCTTGCCTCACGGTCACGTCTTGCGCTCCCATGGCCTGCGACGCGCAGCTGGCGGCGGCCAGGGCGATGAACAGCAGGACGACCGCCGCGAGGATGGGGCCGCACCCGCCGTTGCGCTCCTCGTCTGCGGGGCTCGGGTACGGCATGGCCTATCCCACCTTCACCAGATAGTCATCGGCCTCTGGCTTGCCCGTGGCCTTGCCCACGGCGATGTAGCGCGTTGCGCCGCTGTAGCCCGTGTATCGGCCCCACACGTAGCCGTCGGCGATCTTGTACCAGTTATCCAGCGTCACGGTCTCGCCGCTGGAATAGTGCGCCACCTCGGTGCCGCCCAGGCCGGGGGCGTCGCGCACGCGCAGGTAGTCCACAGTGCAGCGGTAGGTGCCGCCGAAGTTCTCGGCCGTTTCCTGTTGCGCAGGCTGCGGCTGCGGGACGGCTGCGGGGGCGCTTCCAGCAGTGATGCCGAAGCATTCCAGGTAGATGCGCGCCAGCTCGTCCAGGTTGCCGTTGAACTTCTCGCGGTCGCCGTCGTTGTCGATGAAGCCGTTCTCGCACAGGCGGTAGTTGATGCCGCGCGCGGCGGCTCGGTTCGGGTTCGCGAGGTCGGAACGGCGCACCAGCTTCTCGGAGCGCCCGGGCATGAACGCCGCCAGCTTGTCGGCCAGCGCATTGTCGTACTCGTCAGGCTCAAAGCCCTCCTTGATGATGACGTGCGCGCCGTGGGCCGTGGCGATGCCGCTGGCGTCCATGTGCAGCTCCACCACTGGCGCGTCGGTGCTCAGACGGGTAAGCCCGCCGTCGGCGTACCAGTTGCGGGAGGTATCGCCCAGCTCGACCTCGGAACCGCCCAGTTCCTTGATTCGCTGGCCCAGGGCGCGAACGCGCTCGGCCTCGGTGTAGCCGCCTGAGCAGCAGCCGGGGTCGCCGGCGCCGTGGCCGCAGATGATGAACAGTTTAGCCACTGCCTACTCCTTCCCGCCTACGGTCACGCCCAACAGGGCGTCGAGCCACTTGGATGTGATGCCTACCGACTTGAACAGCGTGTAGGCCGCCTGCACGCCGCCTACCACGGCGAAGGCGCACGTGACCCATGCGCCCGGGTCTGCGGGCACGCCGCCCACGAAGCCGGTCACGACGCCCGCCAGGAGCGAGCAGCCCAGCGCCAGGATGCGCGCGGCCTTGCCGGTCATGGCCTCGGTCTTGATCAGCTGTACCGCGAACGGCACGGCGAAAGACAGCACGATGGCTGCGATTGCTTGCATTTCTGTCATTTCGGATTCCTTTCTATCGAGCCGATTCCTTGTAGAGCAGGTCAACGCGGTCGGCGATGTGGTCGACCTTCGCCGCCATGCCCTGGCTGCGCGCCTGGCTGTTCGCCAGGTCGGCGTGCAGCACCTCGTTGGAGGTCACGACGGACTCCATGAGCGCCTTCATAGCCTCCATCAGCGCGTTGCTGCGCTCCATCTGCGCGGCGATGCGGCCCTCCATCTGGCTGCGCTCGCGGTCGCGCTGCGCCCGCTCGTTCACCTCGTCCTGCTTTCGCTCTTCGCGCTTGAGGTCGATGTTCGCCTTGCGCTCGTTCTGGGCCTTGAACTCTTCGAGGAACTGCTTGCCGAAGTACAGGACCACTAGGACGAGCAGCGCGCCGAAAAGCGACCCGGGGCCGTACGGCGCGAAGATTTCCAGCACGTCGGTCATTCGTTTTCTCACCTCCTCGAATCGCTGCCGCGATTGTCCGCGAGGTGTCGCCGGGCAAAAGAAAAGCGCCCCCGAAGGGGCGCTCGCTACTCCTGCGGCGCTTCCGGCTGGTCGGGCTCCATGGCTTCCAGCTCGTTGATGCGGTCGCGCCACGTCTGGCGCTGCGAGATGATCTCGGCCACCTCCTTGGCAGCTGCGGCGATGGCCGAGAGCAGGTCGGTGATGGACGATGCGGAGAAGATGCGCTCCACCGCCTTCATGACCTTGTAGTCGCTCTGCTCAAGCTGCTGTTTGTAGCCGTTGATCTCCCCGGCGATTTCCTGTTCCGTCATGGGTCGCTCCTTCCGTTGCTAGGGTAGGGGCATGTTCCCATCCGTGTCGCCTCCAGGTTTGGATTGCATTGAGCAACCCCCCCCCGCGGGATTTCCGAACAGGCTGCGGTACAGCGCGTCCATGGCCCGCACGCTGCGGTGCGCGTCCAGCCGCTTCATGCCTCCGCGCCAGCTCTGGTAGCTCTGCTCCACCTGCTCGGGGGTCATGATGCCATCGGCGACCATGCGGGCCATCTTCTTGAGCTTGCGGCGCTCCCGCGTTATGGAGTCTCGGCACGGCTTCACGACTATGCGGCCCGTGTCCGTGTAGAAGATGCGCTTCTTCAGCCACGTGAACCCGCGCGTGAGCTTCACCACGCGGGTCTTGCGCGGGTTCAGTTCGATGCCCAGCTCGGCGCATTTGCGCTCTATGAGCAGCAGGCACACCTGCAGGTAGTCCTTGGACTCGTGTATCAGGTAGAAGTCGTCCATATATCGACCGTAGGCCTCGGGGCGCAGCATCTCGGTCACATAGTGGTCGATGCGGTTGGGGTGGGCCACGGCGCATATCTGGTTCGGCTCGCTGCCCAGCCCCAGGCCCACATCGCCCTGCGCGTCTATCAGGCGGTGCTCCAAGGCGACCACGCGCGGATCTAGCAGCGCGGAGGCCACCTGGTCTTTGACGGGTTGGTGCGCTATGCGCGCGAAGTAGTCGGAGAAGTCGCCGAGCAGTATGTAGCCCTCGCAGCCGTGCCGCCTCCAGTGGTCGGCCAGGTGGCGCTTGAGCAGCTTCAGGGCGTAGTCGGTGCCGCGCCCCTTTATGTTCGCGGAGTTCGCGGCTATGAGGGTGGGCACGATCGCGGGCACGAGCGCGTTCTGCGACAGCGACTTCTGCACCACGCGCTCGGGGAAGTGCACTGCACTGATGTGGCGCAGCTTACCGCGCTCCCACAGGTCGAAGCGGATGAAACCCCGGCATATGTCGCGGCCCTCCAGAAGGTCTTGGCGCGATTTCACGGCGTTTCGCATGTAGTCCTTCATGTACCGCTGCGTCGAGGCCTTCCACATGACGCCACGCGCGGCCTGCTTGGAAGCCTTGCACAGGCTGTTGAGGTCGGCCACCGTCTCAAGGGTGCACGCCTTGACGCGCTCGGCCTTGGCCCTGGCGCGCTTCTCCTCGCGGCGCTTCCGGCGTGCGGCCCGCCTTTGCTCCGAGTTCATAGAAGGCACCCCGCACGGCTTGCAATGTGGCTCTGACAGCCGCTTGAGGTATGGCCATGAAACGCGGCGAAGCCACGGAGCGCCGCGCCATGCAAGCAGCGTCCGGCCACCCTCGCGGGGTGCGTATTTACGGGCGCATGCCCGACGGTCGCGCCTTCCTTCCTCTCCGCGCTCTGCTTTCGGCCCTGGGGCCTACTCGGTCTGGCAGTAAGGGAATCCGGGGCGGGGGCGAACCCAGACGTTCGTCGCCGAGTTGTAGTTGGCATTGCCGTTGTTGTTGACGTAGCACACGTCGGACGAGGAGCCACCCATGACGGAACGCAACCACCAATTGTACCGATAAACAAGGCGCGACCGCCGCCCATTATAGCGAACGCAGGCGCTCTAGCTCGGCCTCGGCCTCGGCTATGCGCTCCTCGGTGGACTTCTTGCCCATCACGCGTACGTTCTTGCGTGCGCCCTTCAGCAGCCTGATCTCCTCCTCGACCATGGCCGCCAGCCCCTCGAAGCGGTTGGCGTTCACGGGCAGGCCGATATCCATGAGGCACTGCATGTCGAGCATCAGCTGCTCGCAGTCCGCTATGGCCAGCGTAAGGTAGCGTTTCCTCTCCAGCGCGTTGAACGAGGTGTTGGGGTAGAAGCAGTCGGCGCGGTTGACGTTGTACACGATGCTGCGCGCCGTCTCCACCGTGGGCACCGCGTTCAGCAGCCTGTAGGCCTTGGGCACTACCGAGGAGGACGCCATCAGCTTGTTGACCTCCACGCGGACGGCGATGGCCTGCGTGAAGAACTTATACTCGGACACCTCGCGGTTTCGCTGGTAGACGCCGCTCATGGCACCTCCCGGAAATAGTGGCAAAAAAACGGCCCGCTGCGCGGGCAGGGATGCGACCGCGCAAGGCGGTCGCATCGAAAGAGAAGTATAGAGCACTCGGCTGGCTAGCCGACGAGGAAGCCGGGGCGGGGGCGAACCCAGACGTCCGTCGCCGAGGCGTAGCTGGCATGGCCGCAGTGGTGGACGTAGCACACGCCGGACGAGGAGCCACCCATGACGGAACGCAACCACCAATTGTACCGAGTTCCGTTCAAGCGGTGCGCGGTATCGCGGAACAGGTCGAACTGGCAGTCGAAGCCCACGCTGTAGCCCTTGGTGCCCCACACTGGGCAGCCGTACACCTCCATCTCGGACAGCGAGAACACCTTGCCGATATCCTGCCAGCTCCACGAGTTGGAGTCGTTGAGCGCGCCGCTGGCGCTGTACCGCTCCTCAAGCAGGACGCGCTGGGTCAGCAGGTACTTGGTCAGGCTCTCGGGCAGGCACGCCTCGAAGGCCGTCTCCCACGCCTTGAGGTTGCTGTTGGGGTAGGGGCATTTCTGGTCGGCGGTGCCCTGGTTCGTGTTGGTCGTGTTCCACATCAGGAAGCTGTCGTTGGCCACGCCGGTCGCGGTCTTGGCCACGGATACGGGAGCGGACGCCACGAACGCGATGTGGTGCCCCTTGCTGTTGTCGCCGCAGTAAAGGTACGGGTCGATGTGGGCAAGCAGGAACCGCACAGATTGCTGTGTGGTGACGGCGGATGCGCTCACAAGCGGCACGTCCAGGTAGTCGCCCACGCGCAGGCCTGCGAAGTTCGCGGCGGCGATGCGCTTATGCAGCGCGTCGTACACGCTGCCGCTGCCGATCTCTCCCGCCAGGATGGTGGCGATGTTCTGCCCGCCGTACTTGCCGATTTGGCCCTGGCGGTTGTACTCGGCGTTGTTGAGAGCCGTGGTGGCGTTGGTGCGGGCGGTGTCGTCTATCATCTCGTAGTTGGTGCCGCCCACTGTGAGGATCTTAGCTTGAGCCATTTCGTTTCCTTCTTAAATCAATGTGATGGTATTGCCGCTTGCGGAGCATGTTGAGCCGAACGTTACGGTCACCCCGCTCGCCGATGCCTTTGAAGCCGGGCAGTAGACTGTTCCGCCCATGTATATGAACTGACTTGTCGAGTTCGCCAAAAGCGTTGCGAGCTTCGCGTTCTGGGCACGCAGCTCCGCGACGTCCGAGCTTCCTGCGCTGCCTTGCGCCACGGAGTTGGCGATCTGCAACGCCTGGTTCGCCGCTGCGTCCGCACGCGAAGCCGCGCCGTTCGCCGCAGAGGTCGCGTTGCTCGATGCTTGTTGGTCGGCGATATGCTCGTCATGGCGCTGGCTTTCGGCCTTTTTGCGTTCGATCTCGGCGTTCGATCGGCTCGTCTCGTTGTTCTGGCGCGTGGTTTCGGCATTCTTTCGCGCAGTTTCGTTGTCTTGACGTGTTGTCTCGGCGTTCTTGCGCGACGTCTCGTTGTTCTTGCGGGTTGTCTCGTTGTTGCCGCGCTCGGTCTCAGCCGTTTTCCGAGCGTTCTCGTTGGACACGCGCGTCTTCTCTGCCGCTTCGGCGCTTTCAGTCGCGGTGTTGCAGTTCGCCGCTGCCGTCTTGGCCTCTTCGGCGGCCTCCATCGATAGCGTCGACTCGATGCGGAAGATCGAGCCGTCGGTGGTTCTGGCGCGGTCGATGTTACCCGCATCGTTGAGCAGCAGCGCCGCGCCTTTGTTGGTATCTGCCATCGCACCTCCTTTACTTAGCTAGCACGCCGATCACGATGGCGTGCGGGCCGATTGCCTGGATGATGCATCGGTCGCCTGCCTTGGCTCCCGAGCATGAGGTGGTGTACGGGAGCTTCAGGGATGCCCCCTTCACCGATACGGCCATGGTGGCTCCGGATACGGAATTCACCGTTCCGTAGCACGCCTGCTGGCCGGGAGGGTCGTTGGCGGTCGCATCGGCCATCGCGGCGCCGTATCGGCGCATGGCCGACATGAGTTCATCGCTCATACCTCTTCACCTCCATCTCGATTGGGCATCCTCCCACGAGCGTGAGAGTCGCAGTCCTCACCGCGAACTTGCCGCTGATGCCGGCGCTTGCCCAATCGACCATCACGGCATCGCCGCACGCGATAGGCGCGTACGTCCGCTTGACCGTGACTCTACGGATAGCGCTCTGCTGTGTTCGCAGCATTTCGTTAGCCTTGGCATCGGCGTTCCTCTGTCTCTCGGCATCGGTAGACCCCTCGGGCAGGTCGCTGTAGCTGTACGTGGCCGTCTTGCGCCAACCGCGCGAAACCGTGGAGTAAGGGCTGCTCGGGTCTGAGTCGATGGCCGTGCCACGGTAGAAGGCGTCCTGCGTTTCGTAGTCGCAGTGCACCACGTTGGCGACGCCCGAGCGGTCAAGCTCGTCGACTACCTCGTTGATGAAGCGTGCGCCAGAGCCCTCTCGAAGGGTCATGGAAACGGGCCTGTCCTGCGGCTCCCTATATCTGCGAAGTACGGGCCTTCCGTAGGCGTCCTCGTCGACGGCGCGGAAGCCCGCCACGTCGAGCAGCGCGTTGCACGCCGCCAGGCGCTTCGACAGCCTCATGTCGCCCGAATCGATTCCGAGCGTCCAATCCTGCGCTAGCTTGTAGTCGGAGCCTTCGGCGATCACGTCAGCGAAGCCAGCCGCCTTGAGCAACTTTACGACGTAGGGGACAACCACGGTTCCAGCCGCCACCGTGAATGGGGCATCGAATTCGTCCTCCGCAACCTCCGACAGCCTGCCCGACAGGACTGCCGTGCCGGTTGAGTTGACGCCGCGTCTGGTCCTTTTCGGCGCTGAGACAACGAAAGTCCCCAGCGCCTCACTGACTGACGCGCCACCGAAGTCGGCATCGAGGTACACCCGCAGCAGATCTGCCCCGATATCGAGCGCCCCGGAGTAATCGACCTGCCCTGTGGTGTAGTCCTTGTCCTGGTTGCGCTCAATGCACCCGCCGTTCTTTATGTTCGTGATTCTCTCGACCTCGTTGCCGCTTGCGCGGTCTACGCGCATGAAGCGGAACGAGGTGAGGAACGGTTTTCCCCAATCAGCCATTTATCGGCTCCTCGAAGACGTTGTGCGTGACGTTGGCCGAACCCTTCCAGATGCCTGCACCCTTCACAGACATATCGAAGTCCATGGGGCCGTATGCGCGTTCGCCCGCATGTCCGCGCCACCATCCCCTCCACTGCTCGTCCATAATCCGTATGTACCTGTCGTGGCCGTCGCGCTTCATCTCCCATGAGAGCGAGGTCTTTTTGTTCAGCTCGTCGAGCATGTACGAAATGGGCAGGTCGCCGTTCTCGCCGCCATCGGCGAAGTGGTATGTCTCTACGGATCGCTGAGAGCTTGTCGAGTAGTCGCCGTTGTAGTCGAGCACAAGCACGGTCGATGCATCCTGGCCGAAGTTAAGCGCCATCCCGTGCGCGAACACATTGGCATCGGTCACGGTCTGCGACGAGGTGCCGTTGTCGGCGTACCCGGTGACCTTGTACTCGTAGTCGGTGTTTAGCGGCGGCACGCGGTCGATCGTCTCTTGGGAGTCAAGCACGCCGGATGCTATGACGGCATCGCCGCCGTACGCCACGCGCTCCACCGTGAAGGCGGAGCAGCGGGAGGCGTTGCCGAGCACCAGCGCGTCACCATCGACTGTGATCGTGCCTAGCATGGAAAGCTCATTGCTCACCTCGTCGACCGTCATGGGGCCTACGAGCGTGGTCTGCTCGATCTCGTATGACGAGAGGCCGTTGCGCACCTTCACGTGACACGCCAGCGCATCGTCGTACGACAGCGACACGTCTGGGATGGCCGGTTCCGCCCAGTGCGTCTTGAAGCGGCGCATGGCCGTCTTGGACAGGCCGGAGCCGCCCTTGACCGTGAGCATGAGCAGATAGTCGATGCCGTTGCGTATGGTGGCGTAGCTGCCGAAACTCACGGGCTTCAGGTTCGTGACGTCTGCCGTGGCGACCGTCGCGCCGCCGACCTCTGCGAGCGTGAGCGTTGCCTGCGCGATGCCAGTTTCGTCGGTTGCGGCGACTTGCACCGTGAGCGGCACCGCATCGACGAGCATGCCGTCGGTAGCGGGGGAGGCGACCCAGCACTGCGGGTAGTCGGCGACCGTTATCGCCGCATAGCCAGACCAAGCGCCCCAATCGGCGTGCAGTCCCTTCGTGCGAACGCGAGCTTTCCAACTTCCCTTCGTGAGTGTGACCGATGCGCTTTTCTCGGTCGTGTACGACTTCGTTATCGTCTCGCTGCCGACGAGCTCAAGTTGCGCGGCGGACTGCGCCGAGCCGTCGGGGTGGTTGGGCACCCACGAGAAGGATGCTGCCGACCCCGTTGGCGCAACATGGTCGGCGGTGACCTTCGGTGCGAGAGGCGGCGTGATCGTGGTCACGGAATTCGATTCGACCCACGAAGACGTTAGGCTACCGCGCTTGGCCCTGACGCGGTAGACGATCGTGCCGGCAGGCGCGGAGGTGTCGTGCAGGTCTACCCATGCGGGGTCTTCGCCCTCGGTGGTGGTCGAGACCGCCGCCCACGTATTCCCGTCGTCGCCTGATCGCTGAACATCCCATGCGCTGGCGTACCACCACGCCCCGTAGACGCGCAGCGTCACCTCGGACGCGCCGGCCTTGATGGCATCGATGCGCGAAGGTGCCGACGGAGTTGTGTACGTGGTTCCGCACGAGACGTGCGTGGAGTTGCCACCCGGGCCGTGGGCGCAAAGGCGGTACTCGTACTTGTGTCCTGCGGTCGTCGAGTTGTCGGTGTAGTTGGTCACGTCCCACGAGACGTCGGCGATGTTCACCCATGAGCCGTCGTCGGTGCGGCGGTCTACATACACGCCAGCCCAGGGGTACGCGCCGTCCATGCCCGTGCAGTCGACGTCCCACGTGATCTTGTGGGATGTGTCGGAAACGCGGGCCAGCTTCGGGTTCTTGGGCGGATGCGGTTGCGAGTACCCGCGCTGGGGAATCCAAGCGTACTCTGTTGCCCAGGCATCTCCGCCGGCGCTGCCGTAGTAGTTGTTGTACGTCTTGCCGTAGACGTGGATCTGCACGGAGCAGTTCCAGCCGCTGGCCCCGCGCCCGACGTCCACGGTGAAGGTCACGGCGTCGCGCGTGGCCCAATTCCCGTAGTTGTTGAGCAGCACGTCGCGCGACCTGTAGGTGATGCCGTTCACGATCACGTCGTAGTGCGTGCCGTACTGTGCCGCATACTTGTCGTCGATCGCGGCGGTGATTGTTATGCGCGAGGTGGTGTCGTTGACCGTGCTCACGCCGTCAACGGAGATATAGCCGCAATACCAGCGGTTGCGCCCCGCGATCTGAATCTCCCTTGTATAGGTTCCCATTGGCTCCCTTCCCGACCCTGCGGACCGCTTGGCTGCGGAGACCAGAACGTCAACCGCCTGCATGATCCGCTGGTCTGCGTTTACACTTCCTCCATTGACCGTGACGTTGTAGGTCGTGCCGGCGGCACCTGCCCCGGCAACGGCAACCGACGGAGCGACCGTGATGCCCGAGCCGATAAGCGAGCTCGCGGAGGCTAGCGCCGACGTGATGGCGGAGTTGACCGCCCCCGTGCCGCTGCCGATGCCCTCGGCCCATCCCTCCATGAGCGCCTTGCCCGAGTAGGTTGTATAACCGTGGCCGCTGAATGGGCCGCGCTTTGCGGGCGAGAACGGGAAGAACGAGCGGATCTGCGAGACGGCGCCGGACACGGCGGAAAGGGCGCCGCCGATTGCGTTCTGGATGCCCTGCGTGAAGCCGTTGATCAACGCGCGACCGGAACCGACGAGCCACGACCCAGCGCCTGCGAAGAAGCCTATTACCTGGCCGGGGATGCTGGAAATGGTGTTCATGAGGCTCCCGATATGGCCAGACACAGCGCCGACGAGCGCCGAGAAGGCACCCGTCACTGCCGCGTACACCTGCTGCGCCGCGTTCGCCATCGTAGACACCATGGTCGAGAAGTACCCGGCGATCGAGGAGACGAGGCCGGACACGAGCGAGAGCGCTGAGGACACCAGCGAGCCGACGAACGCCACTACCGCGTTCACACCGCCTGAAACGGCGGCGACCACGGTAGCTATCCCGCCGCCGACAACGGATACGATCGAGCCGATGAACGTGGTAACCGCAGTCACGAGGCCGCTCACGACCGACATGACGAGGCCAATGGCCGAGGCTACGACGGATGCGGCGTTTACCACGACCGAGATCACCTGGCTTGCCACCGTTATCACGACGGACACGATTGAACCAACTACAGACAGCACTGTCTGGATTACCGGTATGAGCATCTGAGCCACGGAGAGCACTATCTGCATGCCGCTAGCCAATATCGGCAGCACGGCGTTGGCGAGGTTTGCGAGCGCCGTGCCGATAGACGTGATTGCCGGCATGAGCGCAGCGCCCACCTGCGACACGAGCGGGCTTACCGTAGCGAAAAGCTGCATGGCGACGCCGATGACCTGCGAAATGATCGGGACGATCATCGCGAAGGCGTTGTGTAGCACGGGCAGGATGGCCTGGCCGACGTTCAGCAGCGTCGAGCCAAGCTGCTCTATGACAGGCCGCACGGCGCTGAACGCGCCGACTGCGCCAGATGCAAATGACGCGATGGCGGGCAGCATCTGCGATGCGAAGTACGTCACGAACGGCGACACCGCCGAGATGATCGTCGTCACGGCTCCGCCAATAGTCGAGACGATGGTGTCCCAGATGCCCGGTATCTGCTCGCCAAGCTTCCCGAAAGCGGACTTGCACGTGCCTACGACGGATGCCGCAGCGTCGGCGATCGCTTGGAACGCCCCCGTTATCTGGGAAGCGTCGACTGTCGGCAGCTGTATGCCAAGCTCAGCCAAGGCTCCTACGGCGATGTTCCAAGCAGTCGCGAGCGCTTCCGAGAGCACTGGGCCAAGGACTGGGCCAAGGCCAGACAGCACAACCGGGAACGCCTCGACGATTCCCTTGCCGATCTGCGCAACCCTCGGAGCCACGTTCGTAGCTACCGCGCCGATCGACTCAAGCAGCTGCTGCGTGAGCTGCGAGAAGTCGACGTCGTCGCGCCCGAGTCCGGTGATGAAGTTCTCCCACGCGGCCTTCGCCATGCCGATGGAGCCGCTGATCGTGGTAGCGGCCTCCTTGGCGGTGGTGCCGGTGATGCCCATGTTCTCCTGCACGGTATGGATGGCCTCGACCACATCGGCATAGCTGTCGATCGTGAGGTCGGCGTTCTTGCCCTGCTCCTGGCGCAGCTTGTTGGCATCGGCGATAAGGCGCTTCATCTCAGCCTGCGTGCCGCCGTAGCCGAGCTTCAAGTTGTCCAACATCGTGTAGTTCTGCTTCGCAAAGCCTTGGTAGGCGTTCTGCACGTCTGTCATGTCGGAACCCATCTTGTTCACGTTGTCCGACATGTCGCCCATGGCCATGTTCGCGTAGTCAGCCGCCTTGGCGACATCGCCGCTGCACGACGAGACGAGCGAGGCCGCGAAGCTCGTGGCCTGCGTCATGTACTGGTTGGCGGACATTCCGCATGTCTTGTATGCCTCTGCGGCATAACCTTGCAGTGTCTGCGACGCGGAGCCGAACAGGGTGTCGACGCCGCCAACCAGCTGTTCGTAGTCTGCATATGCGGAAAGGGCCGCGCCGCCAATCGCGGTCACGGCCCCTGTGAGCGCTGTGAACCCGGCCACCGCCGCAGTGGCGACGCCCTTGGCTACGGTTCCAAGCCCTGTCAGGATGCCCGAGGACTTCTTGGCCCCGCCGTCGATGCCGACGGTCATGGAGTCGCCGAAGGCCTTGCCTGCGGCGTTGCCCTGGCTGCCGAACTCCTTGCCGATTTTGCTCGCGAAGCCATCCATCGACGGCATCAAGGACACATAGGCCGACCCGACACTAGTCGCCATCTTCCCCTCCTATCCCCAGGATCTTGTCTATCTCTTCCTTGGCTTCCAGCGCGTTCGCGCGGTGGCGCTCAAGCTCTGCGAGCTGCGCCGGCGTCTTGATAGGCTCGGGAGGCTCCGCGCTCCTGTCCTTCTTGTCGGCCATGCCCCAGGCGATGCACCGAAGCTGGTGCTCGATACGCCAGAGCATGTAGTCGGTCGTGCTCCACCTGAGTTGCGGGTACTGCGCCTTGGCGAGGCGCGAGTTGTCGGGGAGGTGCTGCCAGAGAAGCGCCATCCGATCGAGGTCTTCGGGCGCTCCATCCAATGGCAGGGCTATGCCGTAGAACTGCTGGAAGTCTGCTATCGCTTCGCCGCGCCTGTTCTCGAGGTCGCTGGCGAAGCCTATTAGTTTTTTGCCTTTGCAGCCTCGAATGCCGCGTCGCACAGGCGGCGCATGTCGTAGGAGGTGCCTCCGAGCGCTTCGATGTACTCCTCGTCGCGGCCCATGAAGATGCGCTCCATGGCGTCCATCATCCCCGCCGGGTCGGTTTCGCTTCGGGCGAACTGCTTCACAGTCTTGTAGGACTTCAACTCGTCGAGGTCTGCGGCGAACTCGCCGTCAACGCCGTCGACGGAAAACTTGATCTCGGTCATCTGCATTCCTCCTAGGCGCTGGCGGTTTCGGTCGACTCGATGTAGTCGTAGCAGGTGTTTCCGTCGCTATCGACCAGGTACTTGAGCGTGATCTGACGCCCGGCGATCTCGCTCACCGCGAGCTTGAGGTCGTCAAGCTCGGATAACTTGGCGGAGGGCACGACCTTGCGCCAGCGGCGACCGTTCTTGAGCACGAGTTCGAGCACGATCGACCACGCCTCGTCCTTGTTGCCGTTGTGCTCGACGGTGATAACGCCATCGAGGTCGGTCACGTTTTCGGCGCCATACATGACCTTGAGTGTTTGCGCCTTGATCTCCGCGAGCGTGAGCTTCGCAGACTCCACGCGCGAGGTCGTGGCGGAGTCCATGAGGTCGCCGTTCATATCCTTCAGCTCGTTGGCGTCGGTCTCCTCGGACTCGGTGTAGCCGTCCTCGGAGATGAAGCCGAGATTGAGGAAGGCTTCGGCGAGATTGGTCTTGATGTCTGTGGGGAGGGTGGTGCCGGCCGGAGCCACGAAGATGTATCCGCCCTTCACGCCCTTGGTGGACGAGACGTTCTTGGTCTCGTTTTTCTTGAAAAGTGCCATGTCGGCTCCTATTCGCAAATGGTTACGTTTACGTTGGTCTGGTATCGGCGCTGGCGGCTGTCTGGGTCGTCCCAGCGGTACGTGTCTCCGCACGTGGCCT
Source organism: uncultured bacterium (assembly GCA_905216075.1). Taxonomy (GTDB): domain Bacteria; phylum Actinomycetota; class Coriobacteriia; order Coriobacteriales; family Coriobacteriaceae; genus Collinsella. The sequence goes on from CAJMSO010000005.1 coordinate 13,667, forward strand.
CGAACACGCACTCCTCGTCCATGAGACTCGGCGCTGCGTGCTCCACGGCTTCGGCGATCTCTGCGGCGCGTCTGCGGGTCTTCGCCCATGACTGCGCCACGAGCTGCACACGGTTGATGCAGCCGCTGCGGCTAGATCCGGTCTGCGACACCGATATGAACTCGCTGGGCCTGTCAGCTGGTACGTCGAGCACGGCCTCGATGCCGGTCTCGTCCATGAGCCGCTGCGCCACCATGCGCTCCACGTCCATCACTCACCGCCTCCGAACATGGATCTGAGGCGGTTGTGCTTGCGCTCGCTCGCATGGGCGTGCGGAGTCGCCGTGGTAACCACGAAGCCGTTTGCGAGCTTGCCCTTGAACTTGCGGACTATGTAGCCGGCACCCTCGCCGGGGTGCCGGGAGAAGGACGAGTTGCACGATGCCGCTGCGGCGTCTGCCTTCTTCTTAAGAAGCGTTTGCACCGCGCCTGAGTTCATAACCTCGGCATAGCCGCCGCGCTTCCAGCCCTTCCACTCGAACTTCACCTTGCACTTAGCCATCGGTGCGCCCCACTTCCACGGTGAGGTTCCAATCGCCTGGGGTGTTTTCCGGGTCGTAGCGCTGCGGGTCGCCTATGACGCGGTACTCGGTGCCTCGAACGTTCACGCGGCACCCCTTGAGCGATGCGGTGAAGCTCTTGGGGAAACACAGCGTGTAGGCGACCTCAGTGCCATCGGGGCGCGATGCGTCGAGTTCCGACGTGGCCCCCGGGCACACGACCACGCCCTCTATGGCGGTGTTCACGCTGCCGCGCTCGATAGGCTCGCCGAGCGAATCGAAGTCGACCACTGGTGTTGTGACCGTCACCGATTCGGTGCTTATGAGTCCCATTCGGCATCACTCCCAACCGGTTGGAGCGCCCCGATGCGTTGGTCGAGCAGCCCGAGGCGCTTCAGCTCCGTCTTTCCCAGGTACATTTCGCCGAGGGCAGACCCGTACGACACGCTGGCCGTGTAGCCGCCTGCGCCCTGGCTGTACTGCATGGCACCCGCCAGAGCTGCTGGCGCAGACAAGACCCTGTTGACCACGAGGCAGCACACCGCTGCGGCAGATCGGTCGAAGGCGGCTACCTTGCCGCGCTCGTAGTCGCCCACGTTTGATTCGTAAGCGCTCATGAGCAGGTCTGACGCGTCTGAGAGCAGGGTCGCGGCGCGTGCCTCGTCAGTCGGGTCGCCGTACCTCGCCCTATAGTCTTCGATGGTCGCTAGCGGCTCCATGCGCCTACTCCTCGCTGGCAGGCTCTTCGGCCTTGCCGGAGTCAACCGGCTTCGCGGCATTCTCGCCGGCCTTCTGCTCGGATGCCTCGGAGGTCGCGGCCATCACGCCAGCGTCGACGAGGCACTTGACCACCTTGGCGATGGTCGGGTTCGCACCAGGGTTTGCGGCCTGTTTGGAGATGCCGACAGGCTCGCCGTCGGCGGTCACGAAGCAGACGTGCTGCGGGAGGATCGGGGATGCCTTGGATGCGTCCTCGACGATGAACTTCTGCACAAGGTTCGCCATGGTTACCGCCCCCTAGGCCGTCTTCAGGATGGCGAAGGCCTTGGGGTCGAGAACCGCGTAGGCAAGGACTGCCTCGGTGCGGTACGCGACCTGGTTGTATCCCTTCAGGTCCTGACCGGTGTTGTCGGGGTCGCCGTACTCGATGATCTCGGAGGTCATGTCGCGCACCATGCCCCACTTGATGGTGGAGAAGTCGCCCATGATGCCCGCCACCTTCGGGTCGATCTTGCAGCGGCGACCGTTGACGGTGCCGGAGGTCGCGGCGGGGATGCCGTCGATGTTGCCGACGTTGAGGGACAGCGGGATCTCCGGGTAGAGGCGCTGGCCGGTGGCGGGAATGCGCAGCTTGCGGAGGTCTGCGGCGAACTTGCGGGAGAGCGCGAAACCGTTGATGTCGTAGTCGATAAGCGCGTCGGCCAGCGCGTCGATGTCGTCGACTGCGGATGCCGAGGCGGTTACGGCGTTGGCCCCTGCGGTGAGCGCGGTGTAGCCATCGAGCGCGGTGCCCGTCTTGGGGGACACGGCGTGGTAGACCACGTAGTCGAGCGCTCGGCCGATCGCGGCGGTCTGGTCGGCGATGATGTTGGTCACGATCTCAAGCTGGTTGTCCTCGTCGGCCCAGCGCAGCTCGTCGGAGACGCGTGTGGTCGTGACTACCTTCACGCGCTTTGCGACGATCGGCGTGGTGGAGACCTCGGAACCGCTCTTCTTCGCGCCCTCCGCAACTACCTCGGCCTCGGTTGTCGGGTTGAACACGATGTAGGTGGTGTCGGAGAACGTCTGCGGGGTGCTGGGGGACAGCGCCGCGATGGTGGAGGTGTCCTTTGCCTTGTTGATGATGGAGGTCACTACCTTGTGCGGGAGCTTGACCTTGCTGGTGTCGTTAGCCATTTCGGCTCCTTACTTGTCTCTAGTTGTTACCGAGGAGCTGGCGCGTGAAGTCGCGCAGCTCAGATTTGTCGCCGTCGCTCGGCTTCGGGAAGCTTCCTGGCTTCTCGACCTTGGGCGCGGGCGGCTTTTTGAACGCGGCGAGCATGTCGTCTGCCCACTTGGACATGCTTTCCTCGTCGTCGCCGACGATCAGGCTCGCCGGCACGCCCTTCTCCTGCGCGACCTTGGCCGCGATCTTCGACCGCTTCTCTTCCTTCTCCTTGTCGTCGAGCCTCTTCTTGAGGTCGGCGATCTGGTCTTCGGCGGTCTTGTTCGCGTTGTTGGCCTCCTCAAGCGCCGCTGCTGCGGTTCTGTTGGCCTTCGCCTTCTTCTCCCACTCGCGCGAGTGCTTCTTCTCGGCCTCGTACAGCGCCTTGTAGTCGACGGGCGGCTCCTGGTTGGCGCCATCTCCGCCTTCTGCTCCCGGCACTTGCGTGGGTTCGTTTGCTTCTGCCATGTCGCGTCCTTTCCCGTGCCGTGCGGCACGCCTGAGCTGCCGTGCGGCTGCTCAACGGTCATCAGTTGGGCCGTGCGGCCCGTCCGCGACAGTTTCTTATGAGCGTGAGATTCGGCATGAAAAAGGCCACCTGTAGGTGGCCCTTGCTGTTTTTTGCGGTTATAATCTGGTTAGCCAGCGGGTTGTTTGACTCACCTATAGAGACATGCAGCCGCTGGCTATTTCTTTATTCGCAGGAGTTTCCCATCGTGCCCGAGCATCCTGACCTCGCTGATGTGATAGCGGGCCATGTACTTGCTGATCCACTTTATCGCCTGCTCGTCCGTCACCTTTTCGTTCTCGCTCACGTCGACGACGGTGAGCTTCACATCATTCTTGCCGGGTATTGACTTGATGTGAGACTTGAACGTGTTCTCAGACCCAGCTCCGTAGATCGTCTTGATTTCGATACCCGTTGATAAATCCGCTCGGCTAATCGTTGTCTTCCCATCGGAGTTCGGTGCTGTCAGATGCGATTCGTCTTCCCAGAACTCCGCCTTATAGCCAAGCGCGTTCAACTTCTCGGCGGTAATTCTTTCGCCGGGGTCTTTCTTCCAGCGCTTTAGCTTCTCGCCTTTCACGGCGGAGTCCGTAAACTCGATGCCGGAATGTTCTCCCGATGCGTACCACTTCGGATCGCGCAGTTCGATCTCCTCGACCATGCGCTTGTTCACGTACTTGTCGAAAGCCTTGCCGGCCTTGTTTCCGTGGGCCTTGATGTACGCCTCTCGCTCGGCATCGGGCAAGGCATCCCAATCGGATCGTATGCCGTTGCGCCCGCCGAGCGCGTCCATGCACTCGTTGAACCTGTCATACATACCGTCTGGGTCGTATCCCTTGACCTTTGATCCCTTGCCGAAGCTCGGCACGACGCGGCAGTCGCACTTGGGGTGCGAGTGGCTCGCAGCCTCCTTTGTCTTGTAGTTGAAGCCGAACGAGGAGAGCATGAGGCAGAAACCGCACGTCTCGCCAGACGGCACGCGTGCGTACCTCGGTTTCGCCGGGTCTTTGGAGACGTTGTGCGCCACGCACATGTTCGCGGCCTTGCGGATCTCTGCGTCGAGGCGGCGAACGCACGCGGCAACGAACATGTCGGTGGCTCCCTGCTTCACCACGCTTGCCATGAACGCCTTCACCGAGCCGTACGTCGCCTGGGGGTCGCGCAGCGACTCGGCGACGGCGGGGTACTTTCCGGGCGCTTCCTGCGCCTTGCGCACGGCGTCGTAGAACTCGGCGGCGCGGCCAGCCGCAACGGTGTCGGCGTAGTAGCCGCAAGACGTCTCGATCACCTCGTAGGCCGCCTCTCGCAGCGCCGCTATGTCGCCGTTCCCGCTCGCCTCCCAGTCGGCCACCAAGCGGGTGAGCGCGTCGCCGGCTTGGCGCTGCGCCATTCCAGATAGCGCGTTGATCTCGTCCGTAAGCTCGTTAAGCAGGCTGCGAGGTATCTCCGCCATCCTCGCCCTCCTTCGGCTCGAACAGCGAGGCCACGGCAGCGCTCGCCTGTGCCTTCTTGTTGTCGCTGTTGATGCGCTGGATCTGCTCGTCTGTGTAGTCGAGCATTTCGAGCATCACGTCGGAGTTGGCGAGCTTCGGCAGACCCTGCACCTGCTTCAACGCGGCGTCGGACAGGCTCACGATTGACGGGTAGGCTGGGGACATGAAGCGCGGGTTGAGGTTGTAGCCGGCATCGCGCTCGGTCTCGTAATCCGTGCCGTTCGCCACAGCGAGCGCCATGTAGGCCACGTTGCGCAAAGCGTTGCCATTCTCGCGGTTGAGGTTCTTCGCATCGATTACGAGCGGTTCGAGCGATGCAGCGATGGCATCCGAAGAGGATGGGTTGTCGTTGCTCACGCCGAAGAAAGACACCGGAACATTGGTGACCGCCGACATTTGGCATGCTAGCTGGCGCAGGTACTCGGTGAGCGGCGCCATCTGCAACTGGGCCGACTGCCACACGGTCGGCGAGTCTCCGTCAGGGTCTTTGGTGATCTCGTTGACCGCCCCCATCGACGCGTCGTACTTGTTCTGCCCGTTGATCATCTTCTTGTATGTGCCGAGCAGCCAGGTCTGCGGCAGCGTCGCGGCCTCAGACGCCACCTCCATGCGGGCGCGTTGGCGTATGGCGTCGTCTGTGATGCTCATGACCGAACGGCTGATGCGCGAGGAGCCGAACGGTCGCTCAAGCGTGGCATCGTAGGGCATAGGCTCCATGAGACAGCGACCCATGCCATGCTCCATGTAGTCGGCCACCCAGTGGCCGCTGCCGCGCGTAAGCACCACCAGCGCGTCTTCTGTGAGCAGGTGCACGACGGTCGGCACGCGCTCGGTGTCACCTGGCATCTTCTTCGACTCGGCCACAACGAGACCGGCCTTGATGCGCTTCTGCGCGTCATCCCAGATTGCCGCCGCTGCGGTTGCCGGGTACGCGGAGATGATTGGCTTGCCGCCGCCGTCCGTGACAGTCCAGAAGCCGCAGCAGTGCTTCAGCTCACCGATAAGGTTCTTGCGGTAGAGAGCTTCGAGCTGGTTGTCGGCACATATGTCGCGCAGCCGCATGGTAACGGCATCGTCGTCGGCAGTGAAGCCGTTGAACACCGAGCGATCTGCCAGGGCGTGCACCGCCTTCTTGGGCCAGTCAACGCGCGGGTTGATCTTCTTGGCGAGGGCTTTCGGCATGGCGATGCCTAGGTCTTTGACGCCGACGTGTCCGAGGTAGTAGTCCTCCCGCAACATGTTGCGGGATCGGTGGGTGCGCCACGTGTCCATAAGCTCGCGCACGAGCGCCTTGTCCTCGTGTCGCAGGCCTTCCGCTGCCGCGACCTGTCCGGCCAGTTCCATGTTCACTGCTGCCATCAGAAGCTTGCCTCCTGTTTACGTCTCGGGTCTCTCTTGGTTGTCCTCGCCGCCCATAGGGCCAGCGATGCGCTCTCGATCGGCGCTGACGAAGAGTCGGGGCCGGCGCCGAAGCCCCAGCCGTCGCGCCCGATGTCGCGCTTGATCGACTTCGTTGCGGAATCGTCCAACGCGGGCGATTCGATGTGGCTCGTCGTCCCGGCGTTGACCTCGTCGGCCAGCATCGTCGCGGCGGCCTGCACGATCGCGGTGCTGCCCATGACGATCGCCGACTTCGGCATCCTGCCGTCCAGAAGTCGCTGCTTCAGCGCGTCCGCTCCGCTCTTTCCGTCGATGCAGACGCACGCGATCTCCTCGCGGTTGCGCAGCAGCATGTCGGATATGCCGACAGTGCCGCCCTCAGCGCCCATGAGGTCGTAAAGCTCGACGTAGGAGCCGGCACCGCGCTCTGCCTTCGCCCAGGACACGGCAACGCGCGACCCGTCGGGCGAGAACTTCACGCCGAACGCGAGCTTGCCTTCCTGCATCGGCCCCGCCGCCTCGCACGCCTTCCACTTGGCGCTCGAAAGCGCGTATGAGTCGGCTCCTCCGATTGGGCTCCACCAGCCAAGGCGCTCACGCGCGAAGACGTCTGGCTGCATCTGCTCGGACTCGCCGCGTACGGCCTCTATGTCGAGGATTGTGCCGAGAGACGGGTTGCACTCGAACCATCGCGACTCGTCGTGCACGTCGCCGATCTCTGTAGCGCCCCACTCGATCCATCCCATCTCAGACCTGCCGTTGTGAACGTCCTCGTGGAGGTCGCGGAACACCGTGCCAACGTTGTCGGGGCTTGGCGGCGTGCCCAGGTAGATCGTCTGCGGGTTGTGCTTCGACCCTGCCGAGATGGCGGGCAGAGAAGCCGCCTGCTGCTTGGCCGTAAGCTCCTGCGCCTCGTCGTAGATAAGCACGTCGTAGGTCTTGCCTCGCGCCAGCGAGTCGGTGCGCGTGGTGAAGCGGATAAGGCCGCCGTTCTTGAGCTTGATGGCCTGTTGGCCGTTGGTCTTGCGCACGGCGAGCAGCAGGGCGTTAAGCTCAGGCTCGTCCTCGTCCTCGAATGGCCTTGAAAGCTCCTGGAACATCTGGTCTGAGGTGTCGCCGTGCTGGCATGTGTACAGAATCTTCTCGCCGTTGAGGGCGCCGTGGAAGCAGCGGGCGCGAACGTCCCAGCTCTTGCCGTTCTGTCGCGGGATGGATATGCCGATCGAGCGCAGCAGATACTTGTCGCGTCCATCGCGGGCGAGCATGGCGTCGAGCAGGTGCGGCTGCCACGGCAGCGGGTCACCGAAGTACGCGGATGCCAGTTCTGCCGCCATGGGGCCGTCCCCGTCGAGCCTTTCTGGGATGTTCGCCTCGTATGTCGGGGTCTGCCTCGCCTGCATCACGCGCCTGCCGCCTTGGCACGCGTCTCGCGGTCGTCGAACATGAGCGTGAGCAGCTTGCCGTGGGCGCTCGCGGGTCGCGCCTGCTGCACCGTGACGTTGCGGGCCGACTTGGACAGGCCGAGCTGGTCTGACAGCGCTCTGATCTCGGTGCTGGCCTCCTTCAGCACGGTCAGCGCCGGATTCTTGCGCATCATCTTGAGCCGCTTGCCGCCCTTGCCTCTGATCGGCTTGTATGCGGTGGCGTCGAGTATTTCGATCTCGTTGCCCCCGAGGGCCATGGCCTCGCGTGCCTGGTTCGCCACGGCGTGCCAGTAGCAGAGCAGCGCCAGCGTCGGCGCATCCTCCTGCGCGAACGTGCGCCTCGCGGTCAGCTGCTCCCAGATGGCGGCTTGCACGGGGTCGCTAGCCACTTCCTGCGGCATCTCGATGTTCTCGGCCATGATTCCCTCCTTCTTCGCGGGGAATCGTAATGGCGGCGTGAGATAGCGAAATCGTTCGGAACGGGCGGGGGGGAAATCGGCCCTAGGCGGCCGGAGTGGCCTTCCGACCCGGGGGAGGGGCGACCGCCCCGCCTCTTTTCGGCGGCTTCGGCGCTTGGGGCCAAAAGAAAGGGCGCGACCGCCGAAACGACCGCGCCCCTATTGGTGCATTGCTATGTTTTCCCTCAGAACAGCCGCGTGCGGCGTATCTGGTACTGCTTGGCGTCGCCCGGCATCCTGTTGCCGCGCCGCTGGTTGCAAATCCTGTGGGCTGCATCCACGTTGGAGTAGTCCAGCGGGCTGCCTCCCCTCGACACGGGCAGCAGCTCGTCCACCTCGAAGCTCCACGGGTCGCCGCTCGGCAGGCTGTAGTCTATCGGCTGGCCGCATATGTGGCACGGCCTTCCCTCTGCCCTCAGCCTCGCTCTCAGCTTGCGCCTTGCGTTGCCGTTGCGGTTGCGCGGGTTGCCACTCATGCCAGCATCGCCGCTATCCCGCCGATGCACCACACGATGCCGTAGCACACGAGCAGCACCAGGAAGAGCATCACGAGCATGGACACGACAGCACCAGCTGCATCCATTAACTTCTTGTATCCCATGTCAACCTCCAATGATCATGCGGGCCAGCGATACCGCCGCCCACAGCGTCAATCCGTCTATTAGCAGGGATGCCGCTATTATGAGCAGGCATCCCCGGTTGCATCCCGGGCGGCTCATTCGTCCCACCTTATCGTTCCGTCGTCGTATTCGGCATGCAGCCACGCCGCGTACTCCTCGAAGGACGCGAACTCGCCGACGCGGCGCGAGTGCTTCGCGCACCTCGTGTGCGGGTCGACCTCGTCCACGACTATGAGCAGCGGCCACGTCATCATGCGCACACCCATGCGCATCGCGGCCTCGGGCGAACCGAAGTACCGCTCCCAGTTGGTCAATCGTCCACCTCCTATCCGCAGGCGAGCAGGGCCAGAACCACCAGCCCCGCTGCCAGCATACGGATCGCGTAAAGCTCAAGGGCCAGCCCCGCCAGCAGCAGCGCCACGGCCAAGGCGGCTAGGGCCTGAAGCGCTCGCAAGCGATCTCGCCCCCGTCCCTCATATGGTCGAGCGCCCAGTCGACGGCCTTGTTTGCCGCGTCGGCCATCGTCGCGCCCGCAAGCTCCTCGTTCGAGATCGCGGCCTCAAGCTCAAGGCCGCACACGCCGTCGTCTCCGTCGGTGCCCTTGAACCACGCGCAGTCCCAGCACGGGTCTGGCTCCTCCTGGTTCCACGGCGCGTTCGGGTCTCCCTCGTAGCAGCCTGGCGGCAGGTTCCAGCCGCTGTGAGGCTCGTATCCGGCTATGCTCAAATCAATCACCGTTCCAAACGCCATCGGGGCGCATCCTCGCCATGGCGAGCAGCTGCAAGAGCGCCCGCTTGGCGTTACCCTCGGTCGGCTCCCAGTAGTCGCCCGACACCTCGTCGCCCAGCTTTGCGGCTGCGGCTTCGAGGGTCGGGATGGACTCGGCCCCGGTCATGCCGTAAATGGCGCGGATGCCGTTCTCGCCCATGGCGCGGTAGTAGTGTTTCCCGTAGTTGTAGGTCACGTTCAGCCAAAGCTCGGTCGTGCCTCCCAGGGCATATGTTCCGCCCGCCATGAGATGCGGAGAATCGACCTCCAACGTCTCGTGCGTCACGGGGTCGCACAGCCTTATGTCGTAGCTCATGAGGCCTCGCCTGCCTTCGCTTTCCTGCGGCGAACTTGGTCATAGTCGATTTCGTTGCGGCACTTTTCGCATACCTCGCCGGCTCGCTTCTTGTTGTCCTTCCAAAATTCGCGCGGGTAGCACGTGAAAAACGGGTTGCAGTACGTTTTGCCGCACCTCGCGCACGTCCATTCATACGGGTCGCAGCTCATGAAATCTCGCCCGCCTCGGCCATGGCGATCCTCTCGCCGATGAACCTCATCACGGGCACGGCCATGCTGTTGCCGATCGCCTTGTAGCGCGGGCCGTCGGGGCACTCGTCCGCCGGCTTGCCGCGATACGGAATCTTGGTCCAATCGTCCGGAAAACCCTGAAGACGCTCGCACTCGCGTGGCGTGAGCCTTCGCACAACCATGTCGCCTCCTTCCTCGCTGAAAAGCGTCTGAGTGTTGCTGGTGGAGAGGGTGAGCGACACTTCGTCGCTCACCAGCGCTCCTTTGCCGCCGCCCGCGCATCCGCAGCGGACGAGCAGCGTGCAGGCGCTCACAGGCACACCGACGGCGCGTCGCCGCCCACCTTGAGCGTGCCAACCGTGTCGTATCCGATCGCCGTGTTGGCGTTGAGGTCGGCCATCGTTGTCGGCTCGTCGATGGGGTACACGGCGGGGTTGTGCCAATCGGCGGTGAGCGTGGGGGACTGCTCGGGTTCCGCTCCTACTCCTCCCGCGCCCGCTCCCTGGTGGTACTTGAAGCCTGCGCTATGAGGGCTTCTTCCAGCCTCTTCGGCAAGGCTCGCCCTCTTTTCCGCGCTCGATTCAAGATCCCCTCGCATGCTCTCCGGCTCAATGAGTACGCCGACGGGGGGGCAGGCTCCAAGATGTCCGACAAGAAAGAGACGACGGCGTCTTTGGGCCACTCCGAAGAACTGCGCATCGAGTACGCGCCACGCCAGGCCGTACCCGAGCTTGTCCATTTCGGACAGGAGCTGTCGGAAAGCCTCCCCATTCTCGCTTGAGAGCGCTCCCGGGACGTTTTCCCAAAGAAACCATCGAGGACGTATCTCACGTACCGCCCGAATGTACTCGAACATGAGTCCTGACTCACCTTGCAACCCCTCCCGTTTGCCCGCGATCGAGAAGGACTGGCACGGGCTTCCGCCAACCACCAGATCCACCTTGTTGCGGTACTTCTTCCAGTTCATCTTGGTAACGTCGCCGATATTCGGAACCTCTGGGTACCGCTCGGCCAACACGGCGCTGGGGAACTCGTCGAACTCGGCGAAGCACACGGGCTCCCAACCAAGCGGCTCCCACGCCACGGTTGCGGCCTCTATACCGCTGAAAAGCGAGACGTACTTCATTGGTGCGCCCCCAATGCTTGCTCGACGAGCATGAAGAAGCGGCGCTCGGCGCTGTCCGACGGGTTGCGCTTGCGCATGTCGGCGATCTTCAGCAGCTCGTCTTCCTCGTAATGGGTGGCGTCCCAATCGACCTCGGGCCAGTCGTAGCAGGAGCAGTGCCAGCCCTCAAGCAAGATGTAGCCTTTGTCGTAATAGTCGTCGCTTCTATCGCCGGCATAGATCAGCATGTAGCGCTCTTCGCTGTAATCAGGCTCGCTTTGAGCCGCGCAGATGATGCGCCACGGCTCGATAATTTTCGGCGCCTCGATGGTCTTCATGACTCGTCACCGTCCTCGGCCTTCGGCGGTTTCTGCTCGAATCGACACCACCTTGTTCCGCGCACGTCTATTGCAACGAAATTGTCGTAGCGCTCGCAGCACGTGCGCTCCACGTGGTCGAGGTATGCCCCACTGTCGCACAAGATGGTCACGCTGTTGAAGGCCTTGAAGCGCGAGTGCACGCATTGGGTGCACGGCGGTGTCATGGCCTTCCTGATCTCCCTGATCGGGTTTTTGAGCTTCATCGTAGGTGCCTCGTTCCTCTTCGCTTGCTCATCGCTGCGCCTCCTCGATGCCCGCGAGCTTCTTGGCGCGGTCGAGCATGTGCACGCGCATGTTGTAATCGCATTCTTCGAGACGATATTTCTCGCAATAATCGCGGCAGCCGAGATTCACGTCCTCTTCCAGCTTCTCCCAGCTGTCGGGCTTCAGTTCGCCCGCTCGCTCGTCCCACATGCGTATAGCCATCTCCTCGTCCGGAGCGATGCTTCCCCTGGCCTTGCAGCGTGCGCATACGACGGCGTGCTCGGCTTCCTTATAGCGCACGTTCCCGCTTCCGCAGAACGGGCACGGCTTCAGCTCGGTTGTTTTGGCGCTCATTCGCCCACCGCCTTCCTGATTCGCGCAGCCCAGTCGGTCACGCCGTCCACGTCGGCTGCGTCGCACTCGTCGGCGACCCTCAAAAGCTCGTCGAGGTCAATCTTCCTCTTCGGCATCAAGCCCCATCCGTATTCCGTGCCACTCTCCGTTTCGATTGCGTACGGCGTCAGTGCGCAATCGGCCAGTTCGATGATGTAACAGCTCATTTCACCACCCCCGCGAGGCATCCGGGGAACGTGCCCGTCAGGTCGATGCACGTGCCGTCATCGTCGACGGCGAAGCACTGGTAGCTGTCCTCGGTCATGGCCTCGACCTGCTTCAGCGCGTCCTCTCGCGTCTCGGCCTCGCCGATCTTGATGCCAGCCCTGTAGGCGCTCGCGTAGCTCTGGCAAAGCGAGCGCTCGTAGATCCCGATCATTCCTGCTCCGCCTTCCGCTCTTCGGCTAGCTCTTCGTACTCGGCGCGGAACTCCGTCTCGAAGTAGGCGATGAACCCGGTCTTGGTCATCCCGTAGCGCGGGCTTGAGTACCCCAAGTGCTCGATGCACCAGTCCTCAAACGGGATAAGGCTGCCGCCGCTGCTGACGCTGGTTCGGTAGCCGGTGGCGTCGCGGTAGAGCTTTGCGCGGCCCTCCTTGCGGATGGCCTGCTCGACCTTCGAGGCGTCGCGCTCGCCGCGTTCCATGAGCTTGCCGCGCAGCCAATCGCGCTCCGCCTGCGCCTGCTCCAGTTGATCGAGCACGTACTGCTCGCATGTCTTGATCTCCATGGTTACATCCCTTCTCGTATCATCTCGTTGCCGTCACGGTCGGTGATCAGCCAATATCCGTATTCGTAAAGCGCCGGGTCATGCGGCTCGTACACCTGCAAAAGCTCGCCGGTCCACCAGGCCTCCTCGTAGACCTTCGAGCGCCACACCCACTCGGCCTTGAGCCGCGCCCCGCCGTGGAACTTGTCGTGGCATCCGGTGGTGCCGCTGCCGCACAGGCAGAACAGCGGGCTTCGCAAGTCCCATGTGCCGCACGGTGCGACCAGTCGGAACGTCTCGCCCCAAGAGCGGTGCGCCACGTGGTGCACGCTCCCAGCGCGCCTGCCGCACACGCAGCATCGGGGAGACAGCGCCTCGTATGACTTGCCGTGGGTGTAGTGCGCCCCCAGGTGAGGCTTGCCGTAAAGCTCGGCTCGCTCCTTCGTGTAGCCGCGCAGAATGCCTGCATCGAGGATCATTGCAGCCTCCCGTCCGGGCCGTCGAAGTGCACGACCCTCGCGCCGCCCCTCAGCCGCGACACGATGGCCTTGGCGGTGTCGGGGTCTCCCTGCTCGGCGAGCCTGCGCACGAGGTCGCTTGGCTTGTACTGCGTGGTCACCAGCGTCGGCAGCATCGCCGAGTAGCGCTGGTCGATCAGGCTGAACAGGCTGTCGAGCACGAAGCCCGTCGGCCTGCGCTTGCCAAGGTCGTCCACGATCAGGTAGCCAACCTCGGCGTAGCGCTTGAGCGGGTCGCCGCCGTCGTGGAAGCTGCGCTGGATCTCGTCGAGGATACGGTACATCGGTGCCATGAGCGCCGATCGCTTGCCGCCGGCCAGGCGCTTCGCCACGGCTGCGGCGCAGGTAGTCTTGTGGGTTCCCACGTCGCCCCAGAGGTACACCCACTGGCCGCGCTTCATGCACTCGGCGATCTCGGCCGCCAAGGGGTGGTCGAGGCTCACGTAGCGCTCGGGAACGCCCGCCCGCTTCCAGTCATGCATGGCCTTGTCGAGCACGGCCTTGCGAGCCGCCTCGGCCTCGGCCTGGCGCTCCTTCTCGCGCTCGGCCTCGGCGCCTGCGCAGCCGCACTGCTCGTAGCCGCAGAACAGCGTCCGCCCCGCGAACCGCGTGGTGCGGGCCTTGAGGGTCGCGCCGCAGTGCGGGCACTCAGTCGTAGGCCGAAAATCCATCGTCTGGCACCTCCTTTGCCATGCCGTTTTTTGGCTTCGAGGAGCGCACCCAGATGCGTACCGAGGCCTTCCAGTCCTTCATCTTCGCCTTTCCGACCATCCAGCCCTTCTGGGCGTAGAAGTCGACAAAGCGCTCCGGGTCGAAGTCGGTCGAGGCGAGGTCGAGGCTCTTGCCCTCCGCGTAGCTTCGGGCGTACTCGTCGACCTCTTCGGGAGAGGGGGCGCGGAAACGCGCCTTGCTCCCTCTCTCCTCTTCCTTAATTCCTCTTCCTACTTCCTCTTCCTCTTCGCTTGGCCGTTTGCTTTCGGCTTTGCTTGCATCGTTGCTTGATGATTTGCTTGCCGTTTTGCTTCCGCTTTTGCTTAACGGTTTGCTTGGCCGTTTGCTTTCGGCTTTGCTTGCATCGTTGCTTGATGATTTGCTTGCC